>JAYVIT010000203.1:0-3479 GCA_043769965.1 Saprospiraceae bacterium | reverse complement strand
CAGTTTTCATTGATGTCTGCAAGAGATCTCAGTGTGATTCAAACTCCGCCACCAAATCGTCAACCCATTCACACAGAACGAAGGAGTTTTAATGATCAGGTTATTCATGATGCAATCATGCACGAGGTATATCGTGGAGGGCAGGTTTTTTTCGTACACAATAAAGTGAAGAGCATTGGTGAAGTTGCAGCGATGTTACATAAAATTTGTCCCACAGTAGATATTGTTGTTGCACATGGACAAATGGAAGCAGAGAAATTGGAAAAAGTATTGGTCGATTTTATTGATATGAAATACGATGTGTTGGTTTGTACCAATATTATTGAATCCGGACTGGACATTTCCAATGCAAATACCATTATTATAAACAATGCACACCAATTTGGTTTGAGTGATCTGCATCAATTGAGGGGACGGGTTGGACGTTCAAATCGAAAAGCCTACTGTTATTTGTTTGCACCGCCTTCATCTGTATTGACGATGGAAGCGAGAAAACGATTGAAGACGATCGAAGAATTTTCTGATCTGGGTAGTGGATTTCATATTTCAATGCGTGATCTTGACATTCGAGGTGCAGGTAATTTATTAGGTGGAGAACAAAGCGGATTCATAGCAGATATTGGTTATGAAACCTATCAGCGCATTCTGGAGGAAGCCGTATTGGAATTGAGGGAAAATGAATTCAAAGATTTGTTTGAAGAAGATAAAAAGGAAAAGCAATTCATCCGCGATGTTACAATTGATAGCGATATTGAAATGCTTATCCCTGATGACTATGTTGCTAACATTCAGGAGCGTTTGAATTTATACCAGTCACTCGACAAATTGGAGAATGAAGAAGCGGTACAAAATTTCTGCACACAATTAAAAGATCGCTTCGGTCCTGTTCCTGGGCAAGTAGAAGAGTTGCTGAATGGTTTGCGTTTGCGTTGGATTGCAAAACGACTTGGCTTCGAGCGTGTAATTCTGAAAAAGAAAAAGTTGCAGTGTTTCTTTATTTCTAATCCTTCATCAACATTTTTTGAGTCGCCTACTTTTCAATCCATCATGAAAGCCGTTGCGTCACAGCAAACAAAATTTATTGCAAAGCAATCGCAAACTAATCTGATCCTGATTGCTGAACAAGTTAGTGGATTTGAAGCTGCGATGAAATTGTTAGATGAGATGTATCACCAAATAGAGAAATAAAAGTAAAGTTCCGGCAATTTACTTAGGGAAAACAATTGACTGAAATCACGTAATTGAAGGAATGAAAATAATAGATTTAATTATTTAATATAATCTACAAATGACTAAAGTCATGAATGTTTAATTCCTAATTATTTTCAACTATTCACTTCTTCAAATATTCCTCCGTAAAATGTTCTCGATGTGGTTCTTCTGCGAACTTTTTTTCATTGTAGGTTTTTGAATGTCCTTTTGGTATGGATAGGGTATTCCAGTTTTCATTGGCAACTGTTTTGCAGATGAAAACAATTTGTCCAACATGATAAGCATAATGGGCGAGTTGGCGGTTTATGGCATCAACTACGGTGTGTTGCATATTGCGGATAAGAATTGTTTTATCGAGGTCTTCGATTTTTAAAGAGTGAAGAGTATCAAACAAACAGGACCAGCCTTCATTCCATTCGAGCATCAACTGTTCACGAGTATTTATATTTTCTTCAAACTCTGCATCGCGGTCCCGATAGGATTTTTCGCCATCTGAATTTAAAAAATCTGTCCAGCGCGAAAGCATATTTCCCCCAAGATGCTGCACGATGATAGAAATGCTATTGCTCTCGGAACTGAGTTTATGAAACAATGCAGGATCTGGAATCTGACTGATTGCTTTTTCTCCGAGCATCTTATAGTATTCAAATTGTTTGATATTGCAGTCGAGATAGTTTTCGAGGATTGCATTCATAACATTGAGATTATATTTATAGGAATTTCTTAAATGTAAAAATAATGATTAATGGACGAAGATTAATTATCCGCAAATCAATAATTGCCATTGGATCATTTGAAAATGGTGTTTATCATTTGAGTTGCGTATTCATTTCGCCCATACTGGGCTCTGATTAGCATCCCCATTTAGATCGGGCGATGCCCGATCCTATATCATTATGCCCTTACAGGGCATTAAATAATTTTGCATTACGCCCTGAAAGGGCTAAATGATATAGCGACGGGCAGCGCCCATCGGATTATGAAGCGACGGGCAGCGCCCATCGAATTATAATGTCGACGGGCAACACCCATCTGATTATGAATCGACGGGCAGCGCCCATCGGATTATGAAGCGACGGGGCAATCCCCATCGGATTATAATGTCGACGGGCAATCCCCATCGGATTATATAGCGATCAAATCTTCACCAACTTAAACCGGTGAAATTTCTTCCCATCCCTGAGTTCAACAAAATATATTCCCGAAATCAATTCACTGATATCAATAGGAATAAGTTTTCCATTTTGATTTCTATTTTCTTTTAACAGTTTGCCACTTGATTCTTTAATGCTGATATTTACTTGATGAAGATTTTGTTCACTGGATAAATACAATACGTCACTTGCAGGATTTGGAAACATTCTGATGTTATTTTCATTGCCAATTCCAAAAGTACTTCCAAGAATAACTGTGAAGCATTCAGAAGTATCCACACATCCGTCCCTGTATATAATCACGGCATAACTGCCATCACTGGTCGCGGTAAAGGTCTGAGAATTTTCATCCGGTATGATTGCATATCCACTATCACATCTGACCCATTCATAATTTGCACCGGATTCATTTGAACTAAGGTTTGCACCGCTATGTGTCAGTGAACCATCAATATTAATTATTTTCAAAACTAAAGTGAGTAATGAGTCGCAGCCTTCTGTATTACTCAGTGATTGAGTATAGGTACCGCTTGTGAAAAAAGTTTCATTGTTGAGAATAAAACTATCGCAGGCTGTAACTTGTAAATTAAATTCTGTGCTTTTATGTATGGTCAGATCAATCACAACCAAAGAATCACATCCATTCACACTTGAAAATAACGACATATATTTTCCACTACTGGTAATATCCTGATTGCCGAATTTGAATGTATCGCAGGCAGTTATGCTCAGGCTGTCATTAGTACTATGATATATACTGACTTCGATGACATAAACAGAATCGCAACCATCTATGCTATTTAAATGATAGGCTATTGTAAAACTGCTATCGTGTTTTGTATTTTCGAAAATGAAACTATCACATGCTGAAATTTTCAGCGTATCATGATAGCTGCGGTAAATGCTTAAATTGAGGATCAAGATGGAATCACATAAATTCGAATTCGCAAGGACCTGCGTAAATACTCCACTGGTATTATATATTTGACCATTCACATGAATGTTGTCGCAAGCGGACAGTGATAATGATTGTGTAGAACTGTGATTGATTGTGAGATCCAGGTACACAGTGGAATCACAACCATCCTTATTGACTAACAAAAAAGTATCAAG
>JAYVIT010000202.1:0-2927 GCA_043769965.1 Saprospiraceae bacterium | reverse complement strand
TGAAGTCCCGTCTTTTTCCAATTTATTTAATCCACCACCAGCAGTGCCAACCCAAATTGTACCAAGATGATCTTCAAATATGGTATGTATACTATTGCTACTAATTGTATTCAGTCGCTTTATCTCGTTTGTAAATGATTTTATTTCTCCCGTTTTTGTATTTAAACAATTTAAACCCATTGAATAGGTACCTATCCATATTTTTCCTTGATAATCTTGATATATGGAAGTTATATAATTATCACTGATTGAATTGGGCCCGTTATAGTTCTTTTTATAGGTTATAAAATAAGGTGGTTTGCCAGGTAAAGTATCAATCATTTTATTTAAACCATCGCGTGTTCCAATCCATAAAAAGCCTTCTTTGTCATACATGAGTGCATTTATCTGGTTGTTGCAAATACTGGTCGAGTCCATTCCTTTCTTGTATTTTGAAACCTTATATTCACCATTGACCAATTCTACAGAATTAAGTCCTCCGGTGTGCATTCCAAACCATATTTTATTTTTCCCGGAACAAGTTGACCAAATTTGATCATCTGAAAGGCTATTGCCCTTATTCAATTTTTGTTGATAGCATTTAAGACTGGAAATTTCCTTGTTAAAAACGCAAACACCTCCACCATCAGTAGCAATCCATATATTGCCGGTTGTATCACCGGTTATTCCAGAAACACTGGGGTGCGACAAATTTATATTTCTATTTTCGGGACTATAATTAAGGTTTTGAAATTTTTTACGTTTCAAATCAAGCTTATTTACTCCCCCGCCTTTGGTGGCTATCCATAATATTTTTGAACGATCTTCATAAATTGTCCAAATACGGTTATTGCTAATACTGAATCTATCTCGAATATCGTAGAAATATGCAATGAAGCGCTTAGTTATCTTATCATAAAAATTCAACCCGTTTTCTGTACCTATCCAAATATCACCATTCGAGTCTTGGAATACTTTATTTATATAATCGTCACTTATTGAGTGTAGATTTGCAATATCATATTTGTATTGCTTGAGCGCTTTGGTTTCTTTATTAAAAGTATATAATCCATTAGAGGTCCCAATCCATAACAAATCATTTTTATCAATGAGAAGCGATCTGATTGAAATTTCCCTTGTTTGATCATAACTCTCATAACCAAGTACATAATGGCTTATTTTTTTTGTTTTCAGATTGAAATAATCCAAACTTTTACTGGTACCAACCCATAAATTTTTATTTTTGTCAATTGCCAATGCGTCAACATCGTTTGATGAAATTGAATTTGAATCTTTGTCATTGAATAAATAGCTTTCAAATTCTCCAGTTTTTAAATTAAAGTGATTTATTCCTCCTCCCGAAGTGGCTATCCAAAGGTTTCCCTTATCATCTTCGATCATGTACCTGATATTGTTGCTGCTTATGGTGGAAGTTTCATCTTCAACATTCAGAAAATGGGTAAACTCATTTTTCAAAGGGTCAAATTTATCAAGTCCTCCATAATGAGTACCAAACCACAAATAGCCATGTCTATCTTCTATAATTTCACCAAAATTATTTGATATGAGGGAATTGGTATTGGTAGGATCATTAAAATATTGCTTAAAAGTAAAACCATCATACCTGTTCAATCCATCTTGGGTTCCAAACCACATAAAACCATACCGATCTTGATAAATTGCATACACATTATCGTGTGACAAACCATCCTTTCTTGTCAAATTTTCAAACCTGACGTCTATTTGAGAAATGGACAGCGTGGTTTGGAATAGAGCAAAAAACCATATTGATATGTAGGCAATTCTTTTTATCATTTATTATCTTAGAAATTAACTACTTAATTAGCGCAAAATTTATTCTTCTTTGGTAATTATTTTTCAATTGATATTTAGCCATTGATTCTGATTCCCATAACCAAAATATCATCAATCTGTTTTTCGTGTCCTTTCCATTTTTGCAGCGCTTTATTTATCTCCAAGCTCTGCTGATCCATACTTTGCGATGAAACTGCAGTAAGCAATTGCTTGAATTTTCGATATAAAAACTTTAAACGCCTGTCACCGCCAAACTGATCAGCAAATCCATCAGAAAACATATAAATGACATCATTTTCTTTCAAATCAAAAGATTTGAGGTTGTATTTTTGAATTTGCCCATGCGAAATACCTATCGGATTCTTATCTGCTCTTATCTCTACTAAAAATTTCTTGTCCAAGGTTTCAATGGTAAAATCTGATTGTTTGTGCGATTTTACAACTTCTTCTATTTCCTCATCCAATTCGTAAGAGCGAACAATATATATAGGATTGTATGCCCCTGCATATTTCAATTTTTTGTTTTCATAATCAATCAAACAAACAGATAGATCAATTCCATCTTTCGATTTGCCGGTTTCGTTGGTTTGGTGAAGCGCACTAACCACATTTGCTTTTAAATTGTCAAGGATTTCAGCCGGCGATGTAATTCCTTTTTTTAATATTATCTCATTTAACAATGTTATGCCCAACATACTCATAAATGCTCCAGGAACACCATGCCCTGTGCAATCGGCTGCTACAACAATAACCTTTTTCTTTTTAATTTGGTGTGCCCAATAAAAATCTCCACTCACAATATCGCGTGGCATAAAATATATAAAATGATCGCCCAGTATATTCTTCATGTAATCTAGCGGAGGCAGCACCGCAGATTGAATATTACCTGCATATTCTATACTATCGGTAATTGCTTTTTTCTGCTGAATGATAAAATCGCGCTGTTCAATTACATAATCTCGTTGTCGCTCAATTTCATCGCGTTGGCTTTCCATTTCATCGCGCTGGGCTTCAATTTCTTCCTTTTGCGAAACTACTTCGGCTGTTCTCTCCTTTACTTTCTGGTCGAGTTCAGCATTCATTTTATCAATATGCGAAACATATTCATGCAACTTTCCTGTCATGATGTTATA
>JAYVIT010000201.1:0-3275 GCA_043769965.1 Saprospiraceae bacterium | reverse complement strand
ACCGAATTCACTTTATGAAATATTGCAGTACATAAGTATTGCACCATTTGAAAAAATGTCTTTGCGGGAAACTTTTAATGAACTAAATTTACAAGAAATAAAAGTTGAAAACTGTAAACAACTGAAAATCTTCTAACTAAGACGCAACGCTAGTGAAGTACAGATTATTATTAACAATCCGGCTATTTTATCACGAATCAAATTTTGGAGTAGAATTAATTAGAAAGATTCTTTATTTTTGTGAAGCACTTTTTATTTCAAATAAAATAAAATCACTATGGGTATCAGCATTCATTACAAGGGGAGACTTAAAACGGAGGATTCCCTACCGAAAATGATAGAAGAAGCGAAAGACATCGCTGAAATTCATCATTGGAACTATCATATTTTTGAAAGACAATTTCCAGAAAATCATTTTGGCAAAAAAACATTCAACAATGAAATGTATGGCATATGCTTTTCCCCTCCGGAATGCGAACCGGTTCAACTTACTTTTTTATCTAATGGAGAAATGCGTTCTCCCTCGACTTTAGAGCCCTCAGATTTTAGTGAAGAAGATCAAGACTTAATTAAGATACTATTTACCAAAACACATTATGCTGGACCTGCCATTCACAAAATAATCATTCATTTCTTAGACTATATCTCCGGAAAATATTTCGATGAATTTGAACTCACTGATGAAGCCGAATACTGGGAAACGAAAGATGAAAAACTATTGTATAAAAATTTCCATACTCTAAATAAGTTGATCGATGCTTTTGGCCAAGGCCTTGAATCAAATACCATGAAACAAGATGAAACATTTGAACAGTATATTTTAAGAATTGCACAAGACATACATAAACAACAAGAAAACGATCAATGAAGTATATTGAACATATCGGTATCGCTGTAAAAAACCTGGAAGAATCAGAATCATTATTTGAGAAGCTTTTGAATGCAAAATCTTATAAAAGAGAACATGTAGAATCCGAAAAAGTAATGACCTCCTTCTTTAGAATAGGAACGAATAAAATTGAACTATTGGAATCTTCCAATCCCGAAAGCGCCATCGCAAAATTTATTGAAAAACGAGGTGAAGGACTCCATCACATTGCATTTGAAGTAGAAGATATTGTTGCAGAAATGCAACGATTAAAAGATCTCGGATTTCATCTACTGAGAGATGAACCGTTCAAAGGTGCCGACAACAAATTAGTTTGTTTCATTCATCCCAAATCTGCCAATGGAGTTTTGATCGAATTATGCCAGGAGATCAATAGGCAATAGGCAATTGGCAATTGGTGCCAGTAAATCGCGATGGGCAAGCAATTGACAATTGTAAAAGAATATTGTAATAATAGTTATTCATTGATCAACAATTAAATTGCCTATTGCTAATTGTCTATTACAAATTTTTTTAATCTTACATTTGCAACCATGAGTGTTTACGAAATAAGTTTCGCCATCATAGGTGGATTCATAGCGGGTTGTGTAAACACATTAGCTGGTAATGGCTCAGTCATCACACTTGGCTACCTTACTGAAGTCATGGGTTTACCAGGGAATGTTGCAAATGGCACCAATCGCATAGGCATCATCACACAAGGCGTCTCCAGTCTTCAGTCTTTTTACAGAAGTAAAAAAATTCCACTTGGCAATGCATGGAGGTATTTAATCTGGGGAGTATTCGGAGCTATTATAGGTACCATTGTTGCCATTAATATTTCAGCTGAAGGATTTATTGTTGTTTACAAATATTTATTATTGGCGCTTTTTGTTTTTATAATTTTCCAGCGAAAGAAAATAATCCATACAGAATTACCGGAACTGGTTATGTCTCCATGGATTTATATTCCTGTATTTTTTTGCTTTGGTTTTTATGGCGGATTTATACAAATGGGAATGGGCATTTTCATTTTGGCATTCATGATCTTTTACATGAAGTATCCTTTGATCGAAGCGAATGCGCTAAAAATTATTATGGTGACTACGTATACGGGTATCGCAATTCCGATGTTTCATTATTTCGGATTGGTGAATTGGAAAATCGGTTTGACCCTTGCAATCGGCCAGGGTCTGGGTGGTTGGTTGACTGCACATTATTCTGGTCGAACTAAACATGCAGAAACCTGGGCATACCGTTTTCTCATTTTCATTATGATCATTACCTTACTTAAGTTGTTTGGATTATTAAATTGGTTATTTCATCCATGAGCATACATCTCAAAAGTACAGCTGAATTTGATCAGGCATACAAAGCATTGAATGCTGAACAGCGCAATGCGGTCGATACCTTTGAAGGACCATTGATGGTAATTGCTGGTCCCGGTACAGGTAAAACTCAGATCCTCGCTATACGAATTGGTAACTTGTTATTGCAAACAGATACCGATCCTAGAAATATTCTCTGCCTTACATACACTGAAGCAGGAGCTACTGCAATGCGCCAGCGTTTAATTCAATTCATCGGGCCAACAGCATATGAAGTTACCATCACTACATTCCATTCTTTTTGCAACACAATCATTCGCGAAAATCCGGAAGTGTTTGATCAGTATAGTGATTTCGAAGTCATTTCCGATCTGGAGAAAAGCCAGTTAATGCTAAAAATTCTGGAAGACCTTGACCGCAAAGATGTGCTTTATAAATTCAGAGGGAATTATAAATATGAATTCGGAAATCTAAATGGCCTCTTCAGCAATATCAAAAAGGAAAACTGGAATCCGCTCACCATGCAGCAAGAAATTGATAAGCATTTGGAAGAAATGAAGTTGGACGATGAGATGATTTACAAAAAGAAAACCGGAGTATATAAAGTTGGAGATCTGAAAGAAAAAAAATATACAGACTATTGTAAATCCTTTGAACGGACAAAATCCGCCATTAGACTTTATGATCGATATCAAACCGAACTTGAAAAAATAGAGCGTTACGAATATGAAGATATGATCCAATGGGTCATCAAAAAATTTGAAAGTGATGAAAATCTATTATTAAAGTACCAGGAAAAATATCAGTACATCTTAGTAGACGAATACCAGGATACCAATGGTGCTCAAAACAAAATTCTATTTCATCTCCTTTCTTTTTTTGAATCGGCGAATGTCTTTGCTGTTGGTGACGATGATCAGGCTATTTATAGATTCCAGGGTGCAAACGTGCAAAACATGATGGATTTCGATTTGCTGTATCATCCGCAAAAAATTGTATTGGTCAATAATTATCGTTCATCACAAATTATCCTGGATACCGCTGATGCCGTCATTGATAATAATAAAGAACGTCTGATC
>JAYVIT010000200.1:0-4622 GCA_043769965.1 Saprospiraceae bacterium | reverse complement strand
GTTGTCATGCCAAAAATGGAACTGGAGGAAGTAAATATTAATAAAGCAGATTTGCGAGTTGATACATTCCGGTCAAGTGGAGCAGGTGGCCAACACGTTAATAAAACAGAATCTGGAGTCCGGTTTACACACATACCTACCAACATTGTAGCAGAATCAACAGATAGCAGAAGTCAACATAAAAACAGGGAAATTGCATTCAATAGGTTATTGCAAAAAATGCAGGAAGCGCAAGTTTTTAAATATGAAACAGAAGTTGCATCAAAACGACGCTCTTTAGTTGGCTCTGGAGACAGGTCTGATAAAATACGAACATATAATTATCCGCAAAATCGCATCACAGATCATCGCATTAATCTTACATTATACAATTTGACTGATGTAATGAATGGCAATCTTGATGAAATTATTGAAGCCCTGCAGGTTGCTGATAATGCAGAGAAATTGAAAGGAGAAATTGAATAATTATTTATTGTTAGTTATCTAGTTGCAAGTTGAAAACTTGCAACAACATTAGATTGGTGCAAGTTAGATCTTGAATCAACATTATGACTTGGAATAGTGATAGAAATTAAACTTATTAAGTCAATTATCGAATACCTTTAGCAAGCCTATTTACTCATTTTTTTAAAATATCAAGTTTATACTATTAGTTGAAGTGAATAATGAATAGTATGAAATCCTTACCTTTATCAAAACATTGGGAATAATGAAGCTTTATTATGATTGTAATGGTTTAATGGTTGCTTTAATGGCTTGCCTGATAATAGGGTCCTGTAAAATTGAAGAAGCAGCCTGGGAAACAGAAATTTTAACTCCTTTAGTAAAATCAAGTCTTAACCTTAATCAGCTTATTGATGAGGATATTTTAGAATCAGATAGTACCCATTTGGTACAATTGGTTTATAAGTCGGGACTCTATGATCTTGCTATTGATTCCTTTTTTCATTTCAGCGATACTAGTTTAAATAATACATTTAAAATTCAATCTCTATCTCTTTATAGTACCACTGTTAATTATCCAATTACTTTAGGAACACTTGCGCGAAATGCAGGACCCATTGGTCAGTTTTTACTTTTCTTAAACGGAACGTCACAAGTAATACCTGCCATTCCTTCTGTTAACCCTGGTCCAGTCACCATAAATGCAGATACTTTGTTCACTTCAATGACATTAGATTCTGGTAATTTAGATCTGACACTTTATAATGGACTCCCAATTCCCATTACAGATGTAAAATTTGAATTGAGGAATCAATCAAATGGAGCATTAATAGTTAGTGGGACTATCCCTTACATAGGTGTAAATGCGACTGAGATGCAGACATTCGATTTAGCCGGTAAAACAGTGGAAGCAAAACTCAATGCCATACTCATCAATTTATCTTCACCTGGAAGTAGTGGAATGCCTGTATTAATTGACACAACAGATGCAATCAATGCAAGCTTACGAGTTTATAATCTCCATCCTTCAACAGCAAATGCTATTTGGCCAGCTCAGGATTTAATTAATGATGCCTACTATTTTAAGATAGAAGGATTACCTGTAGAATTGAAAGAGTCGCGCATTCAATCAGGAAAAGCCATCATTAGTTTATACAGCACCTTGCAGGATTCTGTACATTTTACGTATCGTTTACCAAGTGCTACGAAGAATGGTATTCCGCTGGAAGCTTTTAAAGTATTGGATCCTGCTCCACCAGGAGGTTCTTCCAAATTTGTGAAAGAGGAAGATCTTGCTGGTTATGTATTGGATCTTTCTGGAGAAAATGGCGATTCATTTAATTTGCTTTTCAACCAGATCATTGGCTCTGTGGATAGTACGGGAATCATGAAAACCTTTTCAAAAACAGACAGCATTTACATTGAACTTTCATTTATTGATTTGCAACCAAGTTATGCCAGAGGGTATTTAAATGATACCACACTATATGTTGGTCCGGATAAACGCGATATCGATATTTTCAGTAGGATAAAGAAAGGTAAATTGGAAATTGAAAAAGCAAAATTAAGTCTGGATGTTGAAAATAAAATTGGATTGGATTTGCAATTAAAAGTAAATGAAATAAAATCGATTAACAAAAAAACGAATGTAGAAATAGAATTACAAGGTGCAGAAGTTCATAAACCCAAAGATATACCAAGAGCAAGTGATCAAAATGGATTTCCTCCCATAAAATCTACCTTGACTCATTTTGAAATCAACGAATCTAATTCCAACATGACAGACTTCATCAATAATCTCCCTGATGAAATTTACTATGCATTAGAATTGCGTTGCAATCCAAAAGGTAATGTGAGCAATCATCGTGATTTTATTTATGCAGGGGAATATCTGAGCATGGATTTAAACATGGAAATTCCTTTGGAAATTAAAGCGAGTGGACTAACTCTTGGCGATACAGTTGCTATGAATTTGGAGACTACGGATCTATCTGGAATTAAAAGTGGAACCCTTTATGCATTTTTCAGCAATGGATTTCCATTAGATGCTGCAATAGAACTTTATCTTATTAATTCATCCGGTCAAATTACCGACACTTTGATGAACGGTAAACAACCAATACTTGCTGCTACAATAGGCCCTAATAATAAAGTAGATATTTCAAAGGAAACAAAAGTCATAATTACATTGGATGAATCGCAGGTAAATAGATTTTTAAATGCTACTCAAGTAGTTATCATAGCAACACTTGACACTCGTCCAGATTTGGTACCTGTAAAAATCTATGATGACTATTCAATCGATTTTCAAATGACCGCAGATTTTATTTATTCAGTAGAGTAATAAGTTAATTATGATGAAGAGGTTACGGGTTTGTTTTATTTTAATCGTTTTAAATGGTTTTGGTTTTATTCATATCAATGCACAGGGTTTTCAATATTTCGAAAGGAATATTGCAGAAAATAAAAGTGTGTTTGGTTTTAATTTAAACCAACGCTTTGAAACCAATTCACTGACCAGTGGATTTGTTCTTGATTTTGTAAACGGTAAGTTTATCAGCAATGAGCAAAAAGATAAGTGTATAGCCAATTTTAAAGACAATGAAATTATCGCTGGTGAACAATTTAATTTGTCATTATCTTATCAAAGAAGATTCGGAAATAGTACGAATTATCTATACTTGGAAACTGGTGAAACCTTTTTTTATGAAACAAAGCTTCATCAGGATATTTTTATTTTGCTGTTTAAGGGGAATAAAAGTTTTGAAAATAAAATCGCATCACTAAATCCATTGAAGATTAGATCACTTCAGTATTTCTATTTGAAAGCCGGATTACTTAGAATGACGGAGAAATATTCATTGAAATTTAATGTTGGCTTTATAGGTGGACAACGTTTTTTAGATTTAAAAACACAACGAGGAGAATTATTTACTGCGACTGATGGAAGAAGTATTGATTTGAATTTAGAATTGACATCTAATGATGCCGTTGGAATTAATAATTCATTTTTAAACTTTTTAGGTACTGGTATTTTAACTGATTTAGCTTTTTCTTATAATCTATCTACGAATACACAGATAGGTGCCGGTTTAGAAGGATATGGTTTTATTAACTGGAATAAAGAGGTAACTGAACGGGTTGTGGATACCATGTATCACTTTGATGGTGCAGAAATTTCAAATGTATTGGATTCTTTTTCAATAGCAATAAAAAATGTCGAAGAGTTAAAAAGTAGTTTTATCAGGGAAAGGGAAAATGTAAGTTATAAAACAAATTTACCGTTTATAGCTTATTTGAAGCTCTCACAATTTGTTATACCGGAAATTTTGCAGGTTCAATTGAAGTATGGAATTATCAAATCGGAATTCGCGAAGCCATTTTTTAATTCTTCTGTGAATTTGTATTTTTCTTCAACTAAATTAATAGGTTTAAATATTGACGGAGGTGGGTATGGAAGTTGGAATGTAGGAGCTCAATTTGCAGTTTGCTTTTCAAATAAATCGAGTATTCATTTGTATTTTAATTCTATTAGTAATTTGATAAAGCCTAGCAGAGAATTTAATTTAACAGGTGGCATGATTTACAGAAAGACATTTTAATTAACAGAAAAAAGTAAGTACAATGCATAGAATATCTTTTTGTTTTAAAAATCCAATCCAAGAGAAAAACTATATTTAGGTTGCTTAAGACCTGATGTTTCAAGTTTCCATGCGTAATCGAATCTAATAAAATACCCAAATAGCGAAGTTCGGAGTCCAAAGCCAGTACCAGCAATTAAGGGACTTCTGGAATACTGTAAATCAATTTTAACTACAGGATTTTCTGCATGAAAGTCTAAGTTACTTTCATTGGTGAAATCTGGCAAAAAACCATCCCAAACATATGCAGCATCTATGAATGCAAGAAACTGGAAATTTCTAAGCATACTGTTTTTCCAGTTTTGATTGATTAAATATTGTAAGAAAGGAATTCTGAGCTCTGAGCTAAATCCAAAAACGGAGCTTGCCTTTCTTGCACCATATCCATATGATCTTACTTCTGTAGCCAAAGCGGAGTAAATGTATTCACCCGATGTTTGTAATGCGCTTTGATCTTCATATTGAGGAATCAACCAATTTTCTGTTCCACCAACATGATACAGAATTCTTTCTCTACCAAAGGAAGTATTGACATAA
>JAYVIT010000199.1:0-37631 GCA_043769965.1 Saprospiraceae bacterium | reverse complement strand
CGGCTTGTGTTGTGATTTGCTTTCGTTCTTTGAATTGATTAGATTTGTAACAACATTTATTAAGACTACCCCTAACAAGGGAGGTTGTGATTTGCTTTCGTTCTTTGAATTGATTAGATTTGTAACAACATACCCCCATCTAAAAGATTCAAATTCAATGATTTAATCTTGCATTTAGAATCAGAAATGTTACAAATCTATCATTATAAATGGGCCGGACTTCCGGCCTTTTTTGTTTCTAAAACATTTCAAGTTGTACATGCATTAAGGGAGCATCCTGAGGCTTTACACCATTAAAGAATTCCATCCTTCCGAATTGGGCATCTGTTATTTCAAAAACAATAACATTTCCAAACGGTGGTAAATATTTTTTGACCCGCTTCTTATGTACTTCCGCATTTTCACGCGAGCTGCAATGTCTTGCATAGATGCTATACTGGATCATATTAAAACCATCTTTGATCAAGAACTTACGGAACTGTGTATAATTCTTTTTGTCCTTCTTGGTCTCGGTAGGCAAATCAAAATGTACGAATACCCACATGATTTTATATTTATTTAGCCGGTCAAGCATTAAAGCATTGGATATAATAGTTTTCTTTCACTGCCTTGATAGCATTTTACCAGACTCGCGGTAGTCCTTTGTGATCCTACCATGAGAGGGCTGGATTTTCCGGCAATGATTACATCAATTACCGGAATGGTAAGCAAATGTGCTTTGTCCTGTTTGGTAAGATTTTCAGATATTTCTGATTGAGTGGATAGATACTTACAAATCATAAGATCTATAATTGGTCTATATGGCTCCATAATATCATCAGCCAGACAATAAGGATTGTATTTGTTAGTGTGATGAATACCTAAAACCGGAAGACATCCGCTTCCTACCAGGCTTCTGGCAATGATGGATCTTAATATGGCATAGCCGTAATTAAAAAAATGATTCGGATGTCCGTCAAAACGACCTCTTGTTACATTGTATTTATCTAATATTCTATCCCAATAAATAGCGGCTGCCTGGGCTTCATAGTTTTCTGGATCTCCGCTCCCAACCCGCATCATCATCTTTTCTATTTCAATGGCTCCGATTCCCAATAGGCTTAACACTTTTGATTGATTGTTGAGTTTAGCCATGATTGTTTGTCGCCAAAGCTGTTTCTTCAATGGTTCTGAGGCTTCCAGTTGATATTTTACTTTTTCACTAAAGGTGTCATTGTAAGCAAGCGGTAATGTCAGGGAGATTGGTAGATGTGCATCATTGCAGGTAATAATCGCGGCATTGTTTTCTATCAATTTTACCAATAATGTATGAGTGACTGTGACTCTTTGATGGTCAAGTACTACCAAGCCGATATCTTCTATTGGAATGCTCGCTTTTACATTATCTCCTGATGAAACGGCCTCAGGATCTTTTACAATCAGTTGTTCATCTTTTACAGACAGATAAGCCGGATTGCCAAAATATAAGGTCTTTTTAATCATGCTTTATGATAAGGATCAATATTCCAAGATTGAGTTTCCAAGGAGGTTAAAATATTCACAGCAAATTATTTGCCAATAAAATAAAGTTTTGAAGTGTTCGGGTGAACTCCTTTATTGTCATTTGTTATTTTAGGCTGGCAAATTTATACTTTTCAACCTTTATAGTTTGTCCGTCAATCTTCAGTGTTAATTTGTCTGGTGTGTTTTCAAGAATCTTTATGTCACCATGGTGAAATTGCCTGTGATGGTTTGCACAAACGGTTATCAGGTTTGAAATCCCTAACGAACCTTGTATCAAATTAGCCACAGGAATTATATGATGTGTTTCAACATAAAACTCGCCATTTATTTTTTTGAATGAAAGCGGGCTTTGCCCAATTACTTCACAAACTTTGCATTTGTAATCGTAAAGCTCTTTGATTGTAGAAGAAATTTTACCTCTTTCAATTCTTTTACTAATCACTTCCTTAACTTGAGGTGAAGCGTTTTGATATTTCAATTCAAGACATGCTATTTTGTCAATAGTATCAGCGGTTTCAATTTCTATATTTTTGAATATTTGTTCATCAGTTCCGAGAAAATTTATTATTTCTTCAAATGCATCTTTTCGCAACGGCATTGTAGAGCGCTGAAAGCCACCAATTAAATATTGGTCTTTATTAACAATCGGGTTTTCTTTTAAGTACTCCAGTCGTAAAGGATTATTAAGAAGATTTTTTAAATACCGAATCCGAGCACGAAGTTTTTCTTGTCCTTGCTCTTCTTGTATTAAATAAAAGTCTGACTTGGATTTTGTTATTTCGGGTTCTCCGATAATTTCAACTAGAGCATAAATTCCTGATTTAAGTTTCGACCTGCTGCTAAGTTGTTCTTTTGTTCTGTTATCCAAACCAACACGGATAATTCCAAGTTGTCCTAGTTTAACATCGTGTTTATACCATTCATTAATCTGATAACTATCGTATTCAGGGTTGGTCTCTAAAAAGCGGTCAATTTGCCATTTCGATGGATTGCAAAAAAAAGTCCAATATCCTGTTACTTCTGGTGTCATTTTCTAATAACCTGTTACTATCAATAAATACTATGGAGGCTTACTTAAACCGAAGTTTATTTATTTTTATCAGATTTTCAATATCAGCCTTATCTTTATTGCGATTCACCAATAATTTGTTTGCGATTAAATCATCCAGCCGAAGGAAGGGAATTGCATAAGACTCCATGTGCAATATTTCTTTTTGTCTAAAGGCTTCTTCAAAGTTTAAGCCCTCCACCTTACTTAAAAAATCAATCCGTTCCGGTTCAATGCCAATGTGGAATACGACAACATCCTGAAAATCCATGTCTTCAATTATTTTTATACCTTCAGGATCAAAATCTAAAAGAGTAAATACCTTCAATAGTTTTTGCTTATTGTCATCAGAAGGATTAAGCCAAACATCCATATCGCCGGTGGTTCTGACATATCCATGATAAATTACTGCGTAACCGCCAATTAAAATAAATTCAACATCATTTTGAAGAAGCGCAAGTATCATTTCTTGATGAGCAGGGTGTGTGAAATTCATAGTTATAAGGTGATTTTATATTTAGACCAATCCGGTTTGTTAAATGTAAAAAAGCGTAGCATCAGAGCATAAAAATCCTTAAACCGCTGTTCCGGACTAAGGTTTGCCCAATAGTCCACTTGAGAATTTTCAGCTTCTTCAAAAGAATTAGACACAATAATTGTTTTTATAGAAGTGTATGGTGAAAGAGGCTCATTGGCAATACTGATACTAGAATCATTCGAATAATTAAGATTATTTTTGCCATCTTCATAATGAGTTATATTGCCTAAGCGATCAATTTTAATTTTTAAACAAACATTTTTAATCATTTGACCATCAAATGATCTTTCAGATTTATTATTTGCACCTAGTTCTATAGTATCTATTATTGGGCTAGAAATGGATGAAGGAATAAAAAAACATTGTGTTTTACTAAAACTTTTAAGAATATATGTTTTTTCAGCGATGTTCTTTTTATTAGACCAATCAATTTGATTAATTTGTTCATTGATTTCAGGAACATAAACTAAATCCCCTGGAGAAAGAACAATATATTTATTTTCTTGAATTGGATCAAATAATGGTAAACATTTAGCAAGTCTTTTAACGGATTCTAAAAAAGGAGGAGTTGAATAAACTCTTTTCGAAACTAATTCTCCTGTTTTTTTATCTAACTCCTGCGATATTTCAATGATGAAATATTGATTAACTCCTTTATCACCATCTAGCAATTTATTATTTATTTCAATTTTATCACCACTTTCTTTTCTAGTTACTTTGTTTATTGGAAACGGAGATTTTTTAAATAATTGTTCCAATGCTTCGCCTTTAAAAGCTTCTTTCGGATTATCATATTCCTCCAAATGTTTTCTTAGTAAGTTTGTTAGCCAGTTTTTTTCAATTTCAGAATATGGCAAGGCATTGATTTTATCTAAACCAAATGATTCATCTATGCTAACCCGTTTAGAGGCATACTTTGCAAATTTTAATAGATCAATTTTTTCAATACTCTTATTTTGACTATCCTTTAATGGATATTTTTCTAGGTATTTTAAAATTGCTTTTTCGTCATTATTAAATTGAGCTATTATCTTATCAACTTGTTTTCTTAATGAAGACAATGCAATTCTAAAATGTTCTGAATTCCAATGGTATCTATGTTCTACAATAAAGTCTATTTGGTATTTAATAGCTTTTTTTAGTTCAACATCTTTTTTATATTCTGCCAGATGAATTTTACCTAAAGGTTGCCCAAATAAAGACTGTCTTACCGCCACCCAATATTTGTCTTCATCTTTTGGAGCTTGTTGAGTGTCAAGCACTTTTTTCCATTCTCCATCAATTTCTTTCCATTTCCAGTATTTATTACTGGCTTTACTAATCAGTTTTGCAGTTTGTTTATGAGATACGATTATAGATTCCATTTTTTCTTTTACATCTGTATAAAATGATTCAGATGTTCCCCATGGAGTGGCAAATTCCAGCATTCCATTTTTCAGCCCTTCTAATTGCTTCTTTTTATTTAATAGATAAAAATACTTTTTCCATTCTTCATATCTTGTAAAGTCTTTCTTGTCATTGCTTAAGGAGCTAAGTGAATTTAAATATTTGATGTGGCTTCTGGTTGTGCATGCTATGACAAGTGCATCTAAAGCATGATGCCTGTGATCTATTCGTTTATAGTCTTTAGCAAAATGATAATCTCCATTCTTATCCTTGTCATTAGGAATTATTAATTCTTCTCCTAAAATATTCTCTAATCTTTCAAAACGAGGCTTTAAGAGATCTTTCCATAACTTATGTAAGCCCCATTTTCCTTTTAAATCGGAAGTGATGGATCCAGAAGTATAAACAACTCCCTGATCAGTATCGGTACCAATTGCTACCGGCCTTAATAATTGAGCTATTGTTCTTGAAATGTATTTTGTGTCATTCATTTGACGATCAATGAAGTCAAGAGGGATCTCGTATAGTTTTAAGTGACGTTTCTTTTTTCTATTTTTAAAAATTTCTTCTACGTTTATTTTATAATTTTCAAGAGCTAAGACTCTAATCTTTTTGCCATTGCTTAGTTCAATGTCCTGATTTTGGAAATCTTCGATAAACTGAATTGCTAATTTATTACCTTTTAAAGCATTAACCTCTGCCTCAATAACTACTTTATTTCCTAATGAATCATCGTAGAATCTACTTCTAGGGATTATGTGATCTATTTCATATTTTTTTGGAATTGCATACAAATCACTAAGCGGAATTGCCAGACCCGTGTAAGGAGATTTATAACCTTGTTCAGCCCATAACCTGTATTTTTCGATATCTGCATCTTTGATAAATTCAGATTTATTTTTCTTAAACAATTCATCAAATATTTCTTCACCTTCAATTCCGCCATTTTCTTTCCAGATTTTGAATTTATCCAGATCATTAGGAGAGTCTGGATTAAAATTCGGATACTTAAGTTCTTTTAAAAGAATTGCTACACGATCTTTTTCAATTCGGTTGTTCGTATTATTCTCATAAATTTTCTTTCTGTCTTCATTGTTGTTTTTCATTTCTCGGCCCAATTCTACATGGATGTAATCGGGTCTCCCTAAATCTTTATCAGCCCATACATCTTTCACAAGTTTGAGAGTTTCTCTTATTATTTTTTCAACTACAGGATTTCGTAAAGAATTATTGGGTATTAATTTATTAACATCCAATTCTTCATTGCTTTCATATTTGTCTTCATTAACTTTTTCACTATGTCTTCCATAGGCAATATAACAGGCTAAGGTTGTAGGTAGCCCTTGAAAATCTTGAATATTTTCCAATTTATAAATTTGAGCTAATTCTCTTACTCTTATTGGAATATTTGGGTCTACCTCCCAGTTTGAAATGGATTCAATTCTGCTTTTTAAGTTTATGGTGGGTTTCACACTGAATCCTTTTTCACCTTTTTCTTTTGGAGATAGATTATCTGCTTGCCAATATTTACCTATCCTCATCAACGGCAAAAGATTGTTTAAGGCCCTCGTTGAATAAGCACCATATTGACTTTTAAACTCAGGAACTTTTGAAAAGTGAGAAATAACAGATTCGGGAAAATCGAAGTATTTTTTATTATTTAAGGCACTAATGATTTCAGCTTCTTCTGGCAATGAATAAATTATATGCCAAAGCAGATGAAGCTTTTCCGGATCTGAAATGTATTTTTCACCTTCTTCAATAAAGTTATGTTTCTTAAATATACTTCGAAACAAGTTTTTAGTTTCATTTCCTTGAAAGTCTTTATCATTAGGATAATTCAATTTATAATTATATGTTTTTTCTCTATTTTCAATTAACTCTTTTTTGAATCCTAATAACCTTAGGATTGCATCATGACTCACTTCTTTTGAGTTATCGAATAATTCAAAAAGTAGCTCTTTATTTTTTACTAAAAGATATTGATCACTTACATCAATGTTCAGTTTTAACTTACCAGATGATGAATCTTCTTTTTGAATAATTTTTAGATTCTGAATAGTTTGCCAAATACGGAATTCTTGAAAAAGTGGATGACTTTTTGATGCGACTTTTACCCTGGCTATATGTTCAATACCATCTTTGTCTTTAAATTTTTTTATTTCGTACTGGCAATTAGCTAATAATCCTTTCTGAGATTTTAATCCTCTTTGATAGTAGATAATATCGTTAAAGAAAATATGAAATAAATCTTTTGATTTAAGTTCATTATTTTTTTCTTTGTTGTGTTTGTAGAAAGTATCCGCAATTTCAAATATAATATTATTATTTGTGAATTCTGTTTGATAGTACTCAGATTGTTTTGCCCAAATTGCTTTAAATTCTTCCTGATAAAATTTGCGGTCGACAATTCTTTGCTTTATTCGGTAATTCCCGTTTTTAAGATTCTTTTTTAGGTTATTGAGATAATATTCAGAAATGGGTAAGCCTTCATTCCGGATATCATTTTCTAAAGCTCTTTTTCTACTTTCCCACGCTGCCGGATCGACCTCTGAAATGGTAAATGAAATATCTCCGGATTTAGTAGTCTTTCTCGTTATCTCAATTTCAATTTCTTTCCCTTTCCAGTCTAAGGGATTTTTTCTTTTTTTAATCGCCTCAAATTGTAAAGTTGGTGTTTGACAAATAAGTTTATAGAATGTAAACTCTTTATCTTTTCCGTCCCCCTTGCCATTTTCTATAATGTCATTAATTTTTACAATTTCCACCCATTTGTCATAAATTGGGTATTTTACTTCGGATATTTCTTCTTCAATCTTCGAATCTTTCCTGCTGCTTTTAAATCCCCTTCTCTGATTGTAATGGTATAAAATTCTTCCAAGTTCTGTTAAACTTACCTGCTTTTTAATAGCTTTTGTTTTTAAGTAGTATATAATCCAATCTTCAGAAATATGATAATCCAAACCTCGTGTTGTTTTAAGTTCATTTATTTCAAAGAACTCTTCTGCTTCTTTTATTAATTCATTTGAATAAGGAAGAAATTGATTGATATCATGCTTGGAAAGTCTTTTAAACTCTGTTGGAAAATCATTGGATATCCAGCCTAAAATTTTTAAAGCTTGTAAAAGTCTGGTTCTTCTTAATTTGTATCTTTGATTAAGTCTTCTCACTCCTCTTGCTTGTCTTCGAGCTGCAGCTCTCGACTCCGGTACACCCGATTCAAATTTGTTTAAGGCATCACCATCCATTGGGATGATTCTACTGCCAAGATTTAAAATTCTACCTTCTAATTGTTCCGGATTTTCATACGCATTGCTTTCTATGAAAGCCCAGCCAATTGAGTTTGTACCAATATCTAATCCAAGGATTTTTTTCATGGCTATAAATAAAAAAGCCCCGTAAAACGACGAGGCACGTAAGGATTACTACAGAATCATCTTTATTGTGATTTGCTAGTACAATAATAATGATTTCCAGCAAAACAACAAAATGTTTTGCTGGATTTATGAATACTATCATTTACTGATTAATATCTCGTAGGTAGAAACTAACACGATTAGGTTAACTACGATAAAGGATTATATGAGTTGATTTCGAAGATATTTTCCGCCCACGAAGTTTGGCTATCCTTACCCTGCAAGCGCAGCCGCCCCACCAACAATCTCCGATAATTCTTTAGTGATCGCTTCCTGTCTTGCTTTGTTGTAGTTGATACGGAGTTCGCCGAGCATATCTTCCGCATTTTCGGTGGCTTTGTCCATGGCGGTCATACGCGCACCATGTTCAGATGCTTGCGTATCGAGAAGACATTTGAAAATTTGTGTTTGTAATATAGAAGGAATTAACTCATCCAATAGAGATTTTTGATCGGGCTCAAAAATATAGTCCGGGCCCATTTCAGTTGTGTTGTTTTTTTCTACGGCAAGTTTTGCAACAGGAAGGTATTGTTCTCTTTCTGGAAACTGTGTACCTGCATTTTTAAATCTGCCGTAATATAATTCCATCTGATCATAAGTACCATCCTGAAAATCTTTCATCAAGCGGTCTGCGAGTTCGGCGATTTTTTCAAAACTGTGGTTACTATATAATTGCTGGTAATCCGTAATGAAATTTGCAGTTGGATAACGGCGTCTGAAAAATTCAAATCCTTTCTTTCCAATACATAGAAAATTTAAATTACCAGCTGCCTGCTGATTTGTATAATGTTCTTTGATATACGCATTGGCCAATTTGTGAATGTTGGCATTGAATCCACCACACAATCCTCTGTCAGAAGTTATGATGATCAATAGTGGTTTTTGTTTTTGTGTCATTTTTCCAAATGATCCCGAACCACCATCACCACCTGAAAGTATATTGCTCAATGTTTTATTTAAACGGATTGCATATGGCCTCAACTGTTGAATAGCAGTTTGTGCTTTTCTGAGTTTTGCAGCAGAAACCATTTTCATGGCTTTAGTAATCTGCTGTGTAGAAACCACCGACTTGATTCGATTCCGTACTTCTTTTAAATTGGCTGCCATGTTTTAAAGTTGATAGTTCTGGTCCCGAAAGTCGGGAGTTGGTTGTTAGTTGATAGATTATCAAATCATGCTACCTTGTATTGGGAACTCATATCTGCTGCAATCCCTTTGAGAATATTTAAATCCGCATCATTCAATAGACCTTTGCGGAAATTTTCCAATATATCAGGATGTTTTTGTTCGAGTGTAGTGAGAATCACATTTTCAAAATCTTTCACTTTTTCAACTGGAACATCTCTCAACAAATTGAATGTACCCAGATAAATCATCGCAACTTGTTTTTCAACTGATACCGGACTGTATTGCGCTTGTTTCAAAATTTCCACATTTCGTTTTCCTTTATCGAGAACTGCTTTAGTAGCAGCGTCGAGATCAGAACCAAATTTTGAAAAGGCTTCCAGTTCGCGGTATTGTGCCTGATCCAGTTTTAAAGTACCTGCAACTTTTTTCATGGATTTGATTTGTGCATTACCACCCACACGCGATACGGAAATACCAACGTTGATTGCAGGTCGAATACCAGCATTGAATAAGTTGGATTCAAGAAAGATCTGTCCGTCTGTAATTGAAATTACGTTTGTAGGAATATATGCAGAAACGTCACCTGCTTGTGTTTCGATAATTGGCAACGCTGTCAAAGAACCACCACCTTTTACGATTCCTGCATTCTTCAATGAATCTGGTAAATCGTTCATTGTTCTTGCAATTTCATCATTGTTGAGAATCTTTGCAGCTCTCTCCAATAATCTTGAATGCAGATAAAATACATCTCCAGGATATGCTTCACGTCCCGGTGGGCGACGAAGCAACAGAGATACTTCACGATATGCAACAGCTTGTTTTGATAAGTCATCATAGATTACTAATGCAGGACGACCGGTGTCGCGGAAAAATTCGCCAATTGCTGCACCCGCAAATGGTGAAAAGAACTGCAATGGTGCCGGATCGGCAGCTGATGCAGATACAATGACAGTATAAGACATCGCTCCATATTCTTCTAAAGTCCTTGCAACTTTCGCAACTGTAGATGATTTTTGTCCGGATGCTACATAGATGCAAAAAACGGGTTCACCTCTATCGAAAAATTCTTTTTGATTTATAATAGTATCAATAGCAATTGCAGTCTTTCCAGTTTGACGGTCGCCGATTATTAACTCACGTTGACCTCTACCAATTGGAATCATCGAGTCAATTGCTTTGATTCCAGTTTGCAATGGCTCATTTACCGGCTGACGGAAAATAACACCGGGTGCTTTGCGCTCTAATGGCATTTCATATTTCGTACCCGAGATCGGACCTTTACCATCGATTGGTTGTCCCAATGGATTGACAACGCGTCCAACCATTCCTTCTCCAACATCAATAGATGCAATTTTTCCGGTGCGTCGTACTTTAGAACCTTCTTTAATTCCATCCCAAGGACCCATCAATACCACACCCACATTATCTGCTTCCAGGTTTAATACGATGGCTTGTGTTCCTGTTTCAAATTCTACAAGTTCACCTGATTGTGCATTGGACAATCCATACACACGGGCAATACCATCTCCTACTTGTAACACAATTCCTACTTCCTCAAGAGATGCAGCTGTATTTGCTCCTGAAATCTGTTGTTTTAAAATCGCTGAAATTTCTTCCGGTCTTATTGATACCATAATATTTAGATGTTAGTTGTTAGTTGATGGTTGTTAGAAAAGTTGGCAGTTAACAGTTTACAGTGGTTTTTACAATTAATAATTTTTCATTCTTTATTTTTAAATTGTCGGTCGTCGGTGGTCAACCTGCCTGCCGGCAGGCAGGTGGTCGGCGGTCTGATTAACGTTTCTCCACCAAACTGATATAACTCTTATCATATAAATTGTCTTTCAATTCTCCGAGTTGTCTTTTTATGCTTGCATCATAATTTTGATCACCCATTTCCAAAATAAAACCACCAATGAGATTGGCATCTACTTTTTGAGAAAGATCCATGACTTCACCGGGTTTTAACCAAAATGCAAAACGGTTTTTAATTTTATTCAATTCAGTTTCATCCAATTCTGTTGCTGAAATGAGTCTTGCTGTTTTTATTTTTTTAATGACTTTGTATTGTTCAATGAAAGCTGTGCAAATAGCTCCTAAAATAGATTCTCTTCCTTTCTGAATGAGTAAGGTGATGAAATGCATACTCAAACCCTGGATTTTTCCTTCAAACAGTTGTTTGAATATCGCCAGTTTTTTATCTGAATAAATAACAGGACTTTGTAGCATCGTTTTAAATTCCGGGTGTCTGCAAACTTCTTGTATGGATCGCATATCTTCAAATACTTCGGAAAGCAATTTTTGCTCCTGAGCCAAATCGATCAGTGATTTTGCATACCGTTCTGCTATTTGTATCTGTGACATGGATTAATTGTTAAATTGCTAAATTGCTAAATTGGTGATTATTGATTGATGTCAATTATTAACCTCGTTAACTAACTTATTCACGTATTCCACATTCGACTTCTGATCTGCCATTTCTTTGCGGATTACTTTTTCTGCAATTTGCAGGGCCATGGCTCCGATTTCATTTTTTACATCGACCATAGCAGCTTTTTTTGCATTCTCAATATCCATTTTTGCTTGTTGCAATACGCGTTGTGCTTCTTCTTTTGCTTTGTCGCGAGCTTCCGTTATGACTATTGTTGCAGATTCTTTAGCTTCCTTGATGATATTCATTTTTTCTTCACGGGCTTCAGCAAGAATTTTTTCATTTTCTGCTTTCAATGTTGACATCTCTGCCCTTGCGATTTTAGCAGAATCCAATGAATTTTGAATTTCATCCTGTCGATCTTTCAAAGCTTTAATTATAGGTTTGAATGCCAGCTTGCCGATGATCAACCAGAATAAAAGAAAAAATAAAACGGACCAGAAGAAAAGTCCGAAATCCGGTTTTAGTGGAGAAAAGTCCACGAGGAATATTGTATACAAAAATGAATTCATATTGAGTTGCTTGAAGATTTTAAAGAAGAGAAGGTACAACAGCCAACCGCTGAATACCTTCTCAATTAATTTTACGCAATTAGGTAAGAGAACAAGATCGCGATCAATGCAGCACCTTCAACAAGCGCAGCCATCAAGATCATGTTTGAACGAATAATACCAAGAGCTTCTGGTTGACGAGCGATAGCTTCCAGAGCTTTACCTCCGATGATACCTACACCAATTCCAGCTCCGATAGCAGCCAAACCAATACCTATTGCAGCAATTGAACCTCCCATAAAAAAATGTTTTAATTATAATGAAAAATAATATGGTTTCAAATTTTGTCAGATCATCTTTATGATCGAAATTTATTTTCAGTCATCACTCCTATTCTCTAATTTGCCATCTGCTAACTGCTAACTGCAAACCTACCTTCGGTAGGCAGGCTTCCAACTGTTTAATGATGATGCTCTTCCGTTGCAGCACCGATATAAGACGCAGTCAATATTGTAAAAACAAAAGCTTGAATTAATGCAACTAATAATTCTATTGACATCATAAATAAAGTCAGTAATCCTGATCCAATTGTTGCGCCGATACCGGCACCAAGATTTTCTCCTGAATTTCCAAAAATGAAAATCAAACTGATGAAGATCAGGATGGCGATATGTCCGGCAGTAATATTCGCAAACAATCGTAGTGTTAATGTAACTGGCTTGATAAACAATCCTAAAATTTCTACAGGTGTCAGAATGATTTTTACCCAAGCAGGAATACCAGGCATCCACAAGATATGTTCCCAATAATGTTTGTTGCCATTAATGTTCACAACAATAAAAGTAATCAATGCAAGTACCAAAGTAAATGAAAGATTACCGGTCACATTCGATCCGCCAAGGAATGGAATTTGTCCAAACAAGTTGAGGGCTAACACAAAAAAGAATATCGCAAGTAACATCGGAATGAATCGTTCCCACTTTGCACCGAGAAAGGGTTTAGCCACCTCATCCTGAATAAATAATATGATGGGTTCCATTAGTAATTGTGCGCCACTTGGAGCCGTACCTGGTGCTTTTTTATAATTTCTGGCCATTGAAATAAACAACCATGAAAGCAAAGCAAACACCAACATCATGCTGAATACATTTTTAGTAATGGAGAAATCATAGAATGAAGTGATACCTCCTCCAAACAATCCTCCATCTGCAGTACTCGATTTATCTAAAGCATATTCTTGTCCATTAATGATAGCAAAATCCACATCTTTTTCTTTGCCATTCACAGTCTCTTTTTTACTGATGATATCATTCAGTTGCATTTCTCCTGTGAGGGATTCAGCATTTCTAATTCTATTGATCCGTCCATGATTTAAAACATATCCATCAATTACTTTATGTCCGCTACCATGATGGGCATCATCGATGTGAAATTTGCCTGAAGAAAATACGGACCAACCTTTGCCAGGAGCATACAATATGCAGGGCAATGGAAAATTCCAGGGTCCAATACTATATACATTGAGGTCTGAAATATGATGAAAGGCAGTAGATTTTGGGTCGAATTTGTGTTCTTCGTGGGAGTCATGAGCTGGTTGAGCTATAGTTGATACTGGTGCATTATGAGTATGACCTTCTGGACCGTGATTGTGGCCTTCATGACCATCAGTTTGCGCCAAAGAATAATCGGAAGCTCCACCATTTTCCTGGCTGAATATTCTTCCCGAACCAATAAAAATCAATAAAAACAAAATTATAAGCTGCTTCATACCGCTTTTGCCTGATTCTTTTAAAAATCGCTGCAAAGGTAAGCCGGGAGGCCAAATTTTAAAGGCTTCTTATTAAAAAAAACGTGAATGAATGCTTAATGGGATGAGGTAATAAATTGGCTTTAAATTATTAATGTGACCATTTTTCTAGACAATAATTTTCAATCCTTAGTATCCATAAATTCCATCTGTGTTTTATTTTAATCCATAATTGGTTCCTGGTCCGGATCCAAATTTTTCAATTAAGTTCTGCTTTACAAGTTGAAATAAGATCCTTTTAACCGTCGGATTAGGAATCCCCAATTTTAAAGCAATATCTCCGGATTTTGACCCAGGATGATCTTCAATAAATACAAGAATTGACTTTTCTTTTGGAGAAAGTTTCGATTCGATTCCTTTTGTTTCAAGCTTAGCCAAAAGTTGGTTCTGAATTGTAATCAATACATTAAAGAAAAAGTGAAGCCATGTAGTAACATTTTCATTCGGTCTTTGGGCCTGGCATTTTCTTAATTCGATGTAATATTCTGTTTTACGATTTTCAATTTCATGCTCGAAGCTTACATACTGAATCCAGTTATAAGATTGCTTTAGTAATAAGAGAGTTGAAATTAATCTACTAAGTCTTCCATTGCCATCTTTAAAAGGATGAATACTTAGAAATTCATACGTGAAAATTGCAGATTTTACTAGAGAATGTGTTGATGAATCATTGTTATACCAATCAAATAGGGCTTTCATGGCATCCTCTGTCTCAAATCCTGGTGATGTTGTTTCGAATATGATTTGTTTAGTTCCGTCTGCTAATGTTGCTTCGACACTGTTGTTGTGTTGTTTGTAATTTCCTTTATGCCATTGGTCTTTTTCGCTATATTTTAATAGGCGATTGTGCAGATTTTTGATTGAATTCTCAGAAATGTCAATATCAGGATAAGATTCTGAAATCAAATCCAACACTTCAAAATATCCAGTGACTTCCTGGGAATCTCTATCCTCTAATTTATCAATATTTAATTTATTTAAAAGTACTTCGACTTCATTGTCACTCATTTTAGATCCTTCAATTCTTGTTGAAGCACCTACACTCCTTATAGTTGCAATAGCTTTTAATTGTTTCAGGCTCTTTCCTTCTTTTTTCTCAATTGAAGTCCATGATGCATCAAACCTATCAATTTGGCTAATAATTGACATTAGTTTCCAGTCTAGGTCAATTTTCAATTTTAGTACTGCATTCATATGATTCTGCAAAAATAGTGATTATTTTGATACGATATGATACGTAAATATACGATTATGATACGATATTTCATCAGTAATAGTAAAAATGATACGATATGAGACGAAAAAGTACGATTTTGATACGTTGGAATATATTTCGCATTTCGCATTTCGCGAAATGCGAAATTATTACTACTTTTGAGTTATGAGAAAGCATAATGGAATGCGGCCACAAGACATCGCAATTCTTTTAAAAATAGTGGCCAATGATGATTTAAATTGGAAATTGATTGAATTGTCGACTTCTTTATATATAAGTGTTTCTGAAATTTCAGAATCATTAAACAGAAGTCAAATAGCAAGCTTGCTTGACAGCAGTAAGAAAAAAGTTAATCGACAAAGCTTATTCGAGTTCCTGGAGCATGGAATCTGTTATGTTTTTCCTCAAAAGCCTGGAGCTTTAGTGCGGGGGTTGCCAACAGCTCATTCGCATCAATTAATGAAGGATCACTTTAAGGGTGAAGAAATTTATGTTTGGCCAGACAAAAATGGAAATCTTATAGGACAACAAATCGATCCATTTTATCCCAAACAAGTTGAAGCTGCAAAAGTGGATGCAATTTTTTATAAACTGTTGGCCTTGGTAGATGTAATTCGCATTGGACGAGTGAGGGAAGTAAATTTAGCTCTTAGCGAATTAAAAAAAATGATGTAGTATGAGTCATTTGAATAATATCCTTAGAATAAATGCAGTAAATAATGCTTTAGGTGAATTAAAAGAAAAAGTAGTTTTCATTGGTGGAGCCACAATTTCTTTATACGCCGATAGACTAGCTTTTGAAATAAGACCTACTGATGATATTGATGTTCTTGTTGAAATATTGAGTTATTCAGAAAGAGTTAAGTTAGAAGAACGGCTTAGAGGTATTGGTTTTGTTCATGATTTGGAATCCAAAATTGTATGTAGGTTTAAAATACAAGGAATAATTGTAGACATAATGCCTACCGATGATCCTTCAATTGGTTTCAAGAATTTTTGGTATCCGGAAGGTTTTAAAAATGCAATGGATTACCAAATTGATGAAAACAATATTGTAAAAATATTGATTGCTCCATATTTTATTGCTACTAAGTTGGAAGCCTTTAAAGGTCGTGGGAATGATGATGGCAGGACGAGTAAGGATTTTGAAGATATTGTTTTCGTGCTGGAAAATAGAAAGACCATTTGGGAAGAATTGAAAAATTCTGATCTTAAACTTCAAAAATATCTACAGGCAGAGTTCAATGTACTTCTTGCAAATCCTTATATCGAAGAATGGATTGGTTCGCACCTTGAAAGAGGATCAGAACAATCTACTTTTTTAATAATTGAAGAGATGAAAAAATTTGTGGAATAATGGATTAAATTCTGGCTTCCGATTAATCTACCCATATTTTAAAGACGAACAAAAAATTAACTTCATTGAACTCTATGATTAAAATGAAAAGTCTTATCTTGTTAGCGGGATAAGATCCGGTCCCAACAATTCTGATGGGAGGAAAGAATGAGGACAGGAAGAGAATTCTGGATAATTTTAATTAAGCTCCGATATAAAGAATTTCCTCTAACCGAATAGGAATACGAGTTTGTCTTCAATTCCTTCTAATCCCTACTTATTTTTTTTCTTTATAGTATTTGAAAATCCAATAAATCGACTAACTTTGCATTTCAAAGTACTTTATAAAAATTAAATATGAATAAGAACAATGAAGAATTACAAGCACTTTCTGAGATAAGATCTTTGATGGAACGTTCTTCCCGGTTTATTTCTTTAAGCGGGTTATCGGGCGTTTTCGCAGGCCTGTTTGCATTGCTTGGCGTATGGATAGTTTGTTGGCGCTATAATTTAAGTATTTGGATTCCTGGTTATTATCAATTGGCGATTTTGGACAATGGTGAATTGAATACTGGATTTTCACTTTTTGTTTTCGCAGTTGCTATGGGTGTTTTGATTGCATCTTTTTTAACTGGAATTATCCTCACAAAGAGGAAAGCCAAAGAACAAGATCAATCGATTTGGGATCCAATCGCAAAGCGTCTGCTCATCAACTTGATGATACCGCTTATCACGGGGGGATTGTTTTGTCTGGTTTTGATTTATCATGGATTTGTCGGATTACTTGCTCCGGTTACTTTAATCTTTTACGGATTGGCATTAATAAATGCAAGTAAGTACACTTTGGAGGATATTCGTTATTTGGGAATCTGTGAAATTATCCTTGGACTATTGGCATCATACTATATAGGTTTTGGTCTTTTATTTTGGGCAGTTGGATTCGGATTATTCCACATTATTTATGGCATAGTCATGTATAAAAAATATGAGGCATGAAAAACTACATAGACGATTTAAATAAAGCTTTTGAAAGTAGAATTCGATTGGGAATCATGTCTGTGCTGATGGTCAATGAATGGGTGGAATTTGGCCATTTAAAAGAAATGTTGAAAATAACAGACGGAAATTTAGCAAGTCATATCAGTGCACTTGAAAAAATGGATTATGTAAAAATTAAAAAACAATTTGTCGGTAAAAAACCAAACACATCATATGCAGTCACTAAAGCAGGAAGAAGGGCATTTAATGATCATCTGAATGGATTGGAATCTTTATTGAAAAACCGGCAATGAATTTTTTTTGATAATACGCTTTGAAATACAAAGAACTTTTAAATTATAAAATTATTATTATGAAAAAGAATGACTGGATATTAATGATTGCTACGGCACTTTACAGTTTATTATTTTACAATCAAACTGCTGGAATAAATTTTGCACTTTTCAATTTAGCTCTGATCTTTTTGTTGGCTGTCAGAAATAAAAATGTACTTAAAGATCAAAAATGGCAACTTGCGGCTTTGGGTTGTTTATGTTCGGCTTTTTGCATTGGATGGTATGGAAATGAACTTTCAGTAATTGCCAATATTATTTCTTTGAGCTTATTGTCAGGCTTGAGTATAAATGTTCAGTCATCCGTTTTTTTTACACTCGCGTTTTCCTTCTATTCATACTTAGTGGCACCAATCATGATGTTTCTTGATTGGATGAAACGCAATAAACAGAACAGTGTTTCAAATTCAAACTCATATTTAAGAAAAGTCTGGTTGGTTGTATTGCCAATAATGGTTACTCTATTATTTTTCTTGTTATACAGATCATCTGATTTATTGTTTGATGATCTTGTGAAAAGTTTAAAAATAGACTTTATTTCCGGCGATTGGATCCTATTCACTATTGGAGGGTTTATATTGATGTATGGTTTTTTTTATCACAGGAAAATTTCCTATTTCGCAAAATTGGATGAAAACGCTTCCGATACTATTCTCCCAAACCAGAATTCCGGATTAAAGATGTTTGGAATAGAATTAAGCACAGAAGAAGAAAATTTCTCGGGCAAAGTATTATTTCTACTGCTCAATGTTTTGTTGTTGATTGTAAATGTATTGAATGTTAGTTATTTATTCCTCGGGAGAAAATTACCTCCGGGTATCACGTATTCAGATTTTGTTCACCAGGGAACAAGCACATTGATTGCTTCAATACTTATAGCAATTGCATTAATCCTTTTTTACTTTAGAGGATCATTAAATCATTTTGACAAAAGTGGTGCATTGAAATGCTTAGCCTATCTCTGGATTCTGCAAAATCTGTTTATGCTGACATCGACCTGGTTAAGAAACGATATGTATATCGTAGAATATGGATTAACGTATAAAAGGATTGGAGTCTATAGTTATCTCTTGTTGGCGGGAATCGGTCTAATTACAACTTGCTTCAAGATCATGAAAATGAAGAGCAATGCTTATTTATTCAGAATCAACGGATGGCTTTTTTATGGAGTTCTAATACTATCCGCTTTCTTTAGCTGGAATGCAATTATTTACAGTAATAATGTTCATAAAGCAAAGCAATTGGATTTGAATTATTTATTGGATTTATCAGATTCCAATTTACCAGATTTATTTCTTCTTGCTCAGGACACATCAATTCATCAAAAATTAAAACCGATTGACTTAAGGAAAGAGAATCAAATACTTTATCAAAATGATTTCATTCAAGAGCAAGGGTTTTATACCAAACTAAGCAGGAAGTTTTATAATTTTCAGCTGGATTGGAAAAATCAAAGTTGCTTATCCTGGTCATATGAAAACATGAAAATTCAGGATCGTTTAATTGACTTGAATGCACTAAATAAATTGACAGAATTAGAGTTACAAGGATCCGGTTTAGAATCACTGGAGCCATTAAAGCATTTTAGCAATATATCGCAACTAAATTTATCTTCAAACCGAATTCAAAAAATTAATGAAGTCCTATATTTTAAAAATTTAAAGCGCTTGGATATTTCCAGTAATTTATTTGTTAGCGTCGATGGAATTGAAGTATTAAAAAATCTTGAATATTTGAATTTAGCTTGTAATGATATAATAGATTATTCGCCGCTTTATAATTTATTAGAATTAAAGGAACTTATTGTGTCAGAGACAATCAGCGATCTTCAATTTAATGAGCTTGGAAGCAAATTGTCAAATACCAGAATTATAAAAGACTAATTATAAGAATAAATATTTCAGGAAGCAAAATTACTTTAGGCATATAATAAAATTGCAAAAAATATTTATAGTCCACTGAATCAATCACCCCTCCATCGCAAACACTATCATCTTATCAATATTCATCTTAGCACCTTCATTCCAAGCTGCTGAAAAAATATCTGCTGGCATTTGTTGTTGGATCTGTTTTTTTGCATTGGAGATTATCGCTTCCAAATCATCCCAAACCGGCATATGTGTGGATGTTCGCAAATTGTCTACTGCTCCGATTAAAGAGACATGGTGTGCGAATTTATTTTTATTGATAGAAACCAACGCTTAGATTTCGAGTGACAAGGAAACATGAATTGTATTAGCGTATTAGGCCGGAGGACAAACTAAATTGCGTTGATGATTTTCAGACTGATGTCAAATATCATTTTTAGGATATCCTATTAAATTTTATGTATTACCGAAAGCGGGGTCATTCTAGACTCCCAATGATTTACAAGATGCATAAGCGTTCTTACGCATTTTATTGTCAAGCTTACTTGGTCGGTACGTGGGAGAGAAATCCGCCCCCGCTTTCGAAATACATCCCTTACAAAGAATTTATTTTATAATTAGTTTCTTTATGAACGATTTATTGTTGGACACTAATTCAATAGTATAAAGTCCTGATGTCAAACCAGTAATATTGAACTTTGTATTATCAGATGTAATGTGCTTGTTTATTATTTTTTCTCCAATCGTATTGTAAACCGAAACATCAGCATTTTTTATTTCAGCAGGTAGTACTAATGTAAAATAGCTGGAAGCCGGATTTGGAATAACCTGTATGTCATCATTTGAAAAGGTTTCCGATGTATTTGTAGTTAAGTAAGAAAATTCCAAGATGCATCCTCTGTTTGGTGGAGTAATGGACTGACCTGGTGCACCTTTGATAGCACCAACAGTGTCGCACGCAACATAGATTTTTCTGCCGTCTGCTGAAATGGCAAGATCGCGGAATCGGCCTAAGCCCTGGAAGTAACTAATGGTGTCACTTGCAAATGATTTGCCATCAGTAGAAAGTTTCAAACGATAGACGCTTGCTAGTTTCAAATTTGCAACCAGAAGTGAATTTTTCCAACCGGGAATTGCGCTTGAGTTATAGTAATCAATTCCAGAAGGTGCAATAGTCGGATATTGTAAGTAGTAGTTTGGATAAGGCGGTGTATTATTTACATCGTTGGTATAATAGGTTGATACATCATTTTTGCTTGCAGGAAAAAAACTTCCTATTGGTTCGCTGTAAATATAATTTTGTTCTAAGAATATCCGGTTGTCATCTTCACTTTCAACAAACGGTAAACCGGATCCTGCCCCCGCTTTGCTTCCATCATAATTTCCGTCTGAGTAACCCATGATTAAAGGAAATCCGTAATTGTTGCCTCTTTTGATGATGTTGATTTCATCATCTGAGTATGGTCCATGTTCGGATTCATAGAGTATACCATCTGGTGAAATAACCAGTCCTTGTGGATTGCGATGTCCCATTGACCAGACTGCATTTTGGTTGGTCGGTATACTAAAAGGGTTATCATTTGGAATCCAACTATCTTCAAGAGAAGCGTCGCCATCCGGAACTAAGTTGTAACGAAGAATTTTACCTTCATAAATTTGTGGTATTTGACCATGATGCGCACGGGAAGCATTTCCCAAATGCCCTGCGCTCATATCTCCCACACTGTAAAATAAATAATCCATGTTTTCGGAAATGGGTCCGATTGCCAAACGTCCTCCATTGTGATCAGTGCTACCTGGAATTAATTCAGCAACAATTAGTTCATTTGAAAGTGATTGAGTTTGTAAACTATAATTGTATCTAACAATCTTGGTTTTAAAAAAACAACCCTGAGTATTCGGTAGGCAACCGTCGAATCGATATACATAAGCAACATACAAATAAGGATTGTTTGCGAAGTCAGGATGAAAGGCAAAACCTTGCAGTCCGCCTTGTGGCCATACACTTGCATCATTGAAGTCGGGGAAATTCTTTTTATCGCTCAGATCAATCAATAGTTGTGCATTTCCACTCGCAGGATCAATGCGGGTGATCTCATAGCTATGTGCCTCAGTTACCCAAAGATAACCATCAGGCCCAAATGTAATTTCCCAAGGTTGACTTAAACCACAGGTTAGCTGCCGCATACTGAATACTTCATTTTGTGAAAACGAAAGCGTGTTAAACAGAAAGGTAAAAGTTAAAAAAGCAAAAAGTAGTTTGGATGTTTTCATATTGTATTTATTCTTAAAATTAAAATTCCTACAATTGCCAGGTTTGCATGTGAATGAATTTTCACATTGGTTCAAAGGTGAGAAGTTTGATAAAAATAGTTTTACACAACTTTGGAAAATTTTTATAACATTCACAGATATCAAATAAGTGTGATATGATGATTTTGTTTGAACCTGTTTAGTATGTATACCAAAATTTCAGTCTGTACATTTTTTGTATAAAATGGACTGGTGGGGAAGGGTGAATAAGTAATTAGGGGTAAAAATTAATTTACCGTTCAAATAATTTTCAACGAATAGATTTTGATTCGGAATGTTGCTTTAAAAGCAGAACTACCGGACGCTTTTTCTATTTGATTGCAACTACATTAAACTTCAGCGTAAAATTATCATAAACCACTCTGTCACCAATTTCCGGAAAGAATGTTTTGGATTGATGTCTAACATCAAATTTTGAACGGTCGATTACTGCAGTACCTGTGCATGTGACTTTATTATCCTGCATGGAAATGTTGGCATCAAAGGAAACTTCATTGGTTTTATCTTTGATAGTGAGTTGGCCTGTTACATTGTGAGTAAATTGACCTGGTTGTATATAGTTGAGTGGACTAACTGATTTGATAACAAATGTGGCATTTGGAAATTTAACTACATCGAAAAAATCAGGAGACTTGAGATGTGCTTCAAGTTTGGTTCTGCCTTCCGGTGAACTAACATCTGTATTGACAATCGAATTCATGTCAATTTCAAAATTACCGGTAATGTGGCCATGGTTATTTTTTATTTCGCCTTTTAAAAGCTTAATAGTTCCGGTGTGTTTGCGGGTAATTTTTTCTCCGGTCCATTCGAGTGAACTCAGGTTGGTATCCACTTTGTAGACATCAACATGTAAGTTGTTATTGATAAAAGCCATTAGCATTAAAATTGCGAACACTTCAGTGAGAACGAAAATATTTTTCATAATAGGTTTTTTTAAATTAATGTTTTTTATTTAAGAATGTTTCTGGTGTAATATTTTTTCGGTAAAAGCGAGGGCCAGTGACGAGATGAGAAACACAATATGGATAATCACTTGCCATTTTACGTCTTCGGGATCTTTATTTTCAATATTAATAAATATCTGCAAAAGATGTATTCCGGATACACCAACTAATGAACCGGCTAATTTCACTTTCAGAGTACCTGCGTCTACTTTTTGCAACCATTCTGGTTTATCGGCATGTTTATCAATATCCAGTCTGCTTACGAAGGTGGAGTAACCGCCAATGATAACCATGACAAGTAGATTGGCAACCATAGTAATATCTACTAAGGTTAGGACTCCGAGCATCAAAGCGGTTTCTGTGATGGTTTGTATGGAAGTACACAAATGAATCAACTCGGCAATGAATTTGTAAGCGTATAAGACACCTCCTATTATAAGTCCTGCGTATAGTGGAGCTTGCAGCCACCGGCTGCTAAAGATGATTTTTTCAAATAAGGATTCAAATTTACTACTCATCAGCTCTTTTGTTAATTATTTAGCAATTGCAAATTTAATATTCTGGGTGTATATCAACTAATTTAAAAATGTTTTCTTTTTCAGGAAGAAAATTTTATTCCATTTCTTTGCTTAAGATTTTCCGGTCTAAGATAAAAGTTCCAAATGGAATTAGTGAAGCAACTACGGCGATGAAAGTTTTCTGTATGCTCCAGTTGTATTTTATTTTTACTTCAAGTCCAATAATCATATAAGCTATGAACAATATCCCGTGAATCCATCCAACATATAGCACCCATTGAGGGGTGTCGGCCAAATACTTAAGGGGCATAGCGATAAATAATAAAACGAGAAAAGAGATTCCTTCACAAATGGCAATGAATCTGAATCGGCCAATTGGTGTTTTGTACCAGACTTGTTGCATAATTTAATTTTGTTTCAAGCTTAATTAATGGTAAAAAGGAAAAAAGGTTGTGATAGAGAATGAGAAATGAAATTTTTATAAGGACTATATCCGAAATTGTCTTGAGAATTAAAATTTCATTTCTAGTTCACCTTTAGCTATTTAGATGATTTGATTTTATGTAAACCTTAGATTTCACTATTCTCCAAATACCCTTTTAGTGCAGTATGAATGATATATGTCCAGCCTTCTGTAAAATTCTCCTTTGCAAAATCTGTGTTGTCAGCAGGGAATGATTCCAGGCCAAGATGAGTAAGTCTTAATAAAGTTTTCTTACCTTGTTCAAACAGTTAAAAAGTTACAAAGGAGTTACCTGCATAGCCATCATATCGCCAACTATAAGTAAGTTTCTTTTCCGGAATGACCTCGGTGACTTCGCACAGGTGCAGGTATTGTTTTTCAGGAGAGGGCCCTCCACTAAACTGAAAATTGCAACCTACTTCCGCTTTGAATGCAGGAAGATCGAAATACCATTTTTTCATTTCTTCTTTGTCGGTGATCGCTTTCCAGACTTTTGAAGCGGGAGCATCAAATAGCCGTTCGAATACAAGTGCTTGATTATCCATATTCTTATTTGTTATTAAGTTTATTTTTAGAAATAGTTTTTTTCTTTTTGTTTAAATGCAATTCGAGTGCATTGTTGCTTTTTATTCTGTGAATTGAAGGTAAACCAAAATTGCAGCAGCAGCAGTCATAATAATTAATGCTGTAAATCCAAAAATATTAGTTGTTCTGTCATTTACATTCTCTCCCATTATTTTTTTATTATTGGAGATATGAAGTATAATTGCAATGAGCACCGGAGCGGTAAGTCCATAAAGTATGGCTGTATATATTAATCCTTCTATTGGCGAGATTCCAATGTAATTTAAAGATAAGCCGAGTATAAGTGAAATGGCGATAATGACATAAAATGCTGGGGCCTGATGGAATTTTTTGTCGAGTCCTTGTTCCCAACCAAAGGTTTCTGTAATGATGTAGGAAACTGAACCACTCAATACTGGAATGGCTATTAGTCCGGTGCCAATTATGCCAATTGCAAATAGAAGATATGCCAAATTTCCAGCCAAAGGTTTTAATGCACTTGCTGCTTGTTCGACAGTGTCAATTTGATGAATTCCGCCATTATACAAAACGGTACCAGTAGTCAATATGATGAAGTACATCACAAATCCGGAAAAGGTCATACCAAAATCTACATCCTGATTCATCGTATGTATAATTCTCTTGTCAACTATCAAATGATGTTTCTTTTTTTTCATTTCTTCAACCTCAACAGAAGCTTGCCAAAAGAAAAGATATGGTGAAATAGTCGTGCCAAGTATACCAACAAGAATAGCAATAAAATCCTTGTCCCATTTTATGGTTGGAATAAATGTGGCTTTAAGTATTTCCAAAAAATTTTGTTTATATAAAAACGGAACTATAAAATACACCAACATGACAATGCATAAATACTTCAGGGCGAAAGCAATTTTTTGATATGGGAGATAAATAATTAATCCCAAAAGTATGATTGTAAAAAAGACACTAAAATACGTGGCATCAATAGAAGGGAACAATAAATTTCCTACAGCACCCATGCCTGCAATATCAGCTCCGATATTCATTACGATTGCCGGAAAACTAAATAACAACATCAAATACAAAACAGGTCTTGGATAATGTTTTTTAAGTGTACCTGTTAATCCCTGGGAAGTAACCAGGCCAATTCTTGCACACATTTGTTGAATAGAAGCCATTAAAGGAAATGCAACTATTGAAGTCCATAACGTCGAAAGGCCGAAAGCAGCTCCTGCTTGTGAGTAGGTAGCAATGCCGGAAGGATCATCATCACTTGCACCGGTCACTAATCCTGGTCCAAGCAGTTTCCAGAACCTAAGAAGTTTATTTGAAGCGTTTTTCTTTTTATTCATTAACAATCACTAATGAAAGTCGTATTTGCATGGGTAAGATAAGGATTATCAAATACAACATTCCATTTTCTGATTTTTGACGAAAAAGTAAAGTAAAAATAGTCTAAGTTGTGCTTGTTCAAGAGTCGGATAATAATTTAAATCTGATATACAAATATTTAGGCTGTTGCGATTCTTTAATTGGGTTTGTTGAATTGACAAGCTATTTTATTATCGATCCGATAGTTTTCGATTGATAGCTATCGGGTTAAGGATGCATCAATCATTTTCTTAAGAACTTTCATATCGATATCTTCTAACTTATTAATATAGAGGCAACCGACGCCGGTTTTATGCTTGCCTAACTTATCAAGAGCAGCAGCATGTTCCTTAATATTCATGCTTAGGTATAATGATAGATTGGCCTTGCGAGGAGAGAATCCGATCCGGATCCAATCTACTTCTCTACCGGTCGCGGGACTTTTATATCTTACATTACCAAATCCGATGAGTGAACTGCCCCACATTTTTGGTTCCTCACCGCTTGCTTTTTTCATCATTTCCAAAATCACAAAACTGTCTTTGCGCTTTTGTTCATCTGGCACTTTATTAATAAAGTCCTCGACACTTGCTGCGCCAGGTTTTGTTTTTATTTGTGCTAGTTTTGATTTTTTTTCAGCCATTTGAATTTAGTATTTGTAGAATAGTATTTTTATATAATGCTGTTTGCCTTCTTTGCGCTTGCAGTTAACTCAAAAGAATTTGCTACAGACGCTTCTTCTCCAATCGTTTGGCATCCAAAATTAAAAAATAGTTTTTAAATTAAAGAGGAAAAGTCAATGAGAAGGATAAAGTTGTTGGCAGGGTAAAGTGTATAGCCTGTTATAAATTTGCACTACACAACTTAATTAAGGGTAGTTTTTCCTTCCAAATTCTCAATAGTTTTCTTTGCATTCGCCAACCGCATTGCTTTATTTTTTTCCACCAATTTTTTTGTTGTCCATTTTTCAACTCTGTGATGCAGTGGAACCAGAACTGCTGCAATACCAACCAAAGCCAATAACATCAGTACAGGTGAATGATGCGTTATCCTTTCCAAAAAAGGATGCAACAATAAATTCAAAAACTCAAAAACCAATAACAATGCAATCACACCAAAAAATTCAATCAGTTTTGTGTTAGTGATGAAACTACGGCTGAGTAATAGAAATAAAATAATGAATGTAATGATGCCAATGGCTATCAATGACAATTGGATATTATGTTTTCGTTCTTCTTCTGCCTTCAATTTGGCCTCTGCCAATTCTTGCTGGCGCAAATCTTCTGTAAATGTCATCAGGTTAGCCTGTTTGATTTTGGTTGCACTAGACAAACTGTCATTTGTTATTCTGTATAATTCAGAATATTTAAATGCACTGTCGCTGTTAGTTACTCTGTAAACATCCAAAAGCAATTTTGCGGATGCCAAACTAGCACTTGCATATGGAGTGTTTTGCACAATGCCAATTGCCTTTTTTGCATACACTAAGCAGGAATCTTTTTGATTGCTGTCGTAATAAAATTGCGACAGTGATGTGTAATATTTATTTATGTATTTCAAGGAATATTTCTTGATGCCTTCTTTAATTGCTAAATCAAAATAACCAAGGGCTAAAGCCTGGTTTCCTAATTTACCCTGAATTTTACCCAGGGACTCATATGACCAATCGATATAATCAAAATACTTAATTCGCAGACAAATATCGTAGGCTCTTTGAGCATACATTAAAGCGGAATCGAGTTTGTTAAGTCCGTAATAGGAATCACCCAACAGCCAGTAAGCCCAAGTTTGCATGATTTCATTTTTTGCTTGAATGGATGTTTCATTTCCAGACAAGGCAAACTCAATGGCTCTTGCATACTCCTTTTGTTCATTAAAATAAAGACCGAGATGAAGCTTTGAGTCAGCTAACATTTCGAGATTGTTAGATTTTTATGCAACCTCGATTGACTTCAATCTATATTCTAAGCCTTTTACGGTATTTCCAAATGAAATGTAATCCCATCCTATTTGAGACAGTGCCAATGCTTCGCTGATTTTGTCATTATTTTTCTGTGAAAGCACCAATATTCGCTGCGCATATTGCATGTCTGACATAGGGTCTTTAGTTTCCGGGCCACCAAAAAATAAATTCAATTCTTTCAATCGTTTGCTTTCATCTTTTTCGGAAGCAATCTTTTGATAAACAGAATCGATGTCCAGTGTTTGTGCAAAAGCACTTTGCAAACTAACACAAAAACAAAAGAGCCTTATTATTTTATTCATATTTGGTTTTATTAGTCAAATCTTTTTTCAATCGGTTTGTGTTGTCAAAGTTAATTTCTTGATGACTTTTTGATTCAGCAGATCGTCTAGGCATGACCAATAAAGTTTCGGTGGTTAGCATTAAACTTCATCCGGAGAACTGAGCTTCCACCTTGCACAAATGTGTCTGCAAAGCATTGAACCCCGCTATCGCAAAACCCTTGTTGATGGTGCGCTCGGAAACTATGCACGAGATAAAATTGGGAACATAATATTTTTAGGTAATTCGTCTTTGATTGCTTTAACAAATAACGTTGTATCTTCTTCTTTCAACAAATTCACATCGTAGGAATCAACTTCCTCAGGAACAAACCCTAAAATCACTTTTATTGTGTCCATACTTATTAATGAATTAATTACTTTATCTATTGAAATACTCTGCGAACTAAAAATATCTTGTAAATATAATCTTCCCTTATCCAATTGCGCCACTGCAATAACTTCATAATCACTAAGATAATAAATACTATTCTTTAAAAAGGAAGTACAATTAAACATTACAAGATATGGATTATTTATCATAGCAATTTTTGAATAAGGTATCGTATTTGAAACTGTATCAAAAAGAAGATTTCTATCAATAATATTGTCTACATCTATTTTCCTGAAATTATTTTTCCCAACTTTCTTTGTAACTTGCTTTGAATATTGATATTCGGCAGTGGGAGCAAATCCAAACTTAGGATAAAAGTTGATTACGCTATCATTTGCAAACAAATAAATAAGGTCACATTTCCTTTCCCATTCGCTAATAATTATCTCCATCAAAAGACGACTCAAACCTTGCCTACGGTAGTCGTTATCGGTCATAACAGTACCGATTTGTACATAGCGTTTCTTTTCCCCAAGTACATAGAAATCTATTAAATTAACAGAAATATTAGCAATAACTTTATCTCCATCGAGTAATGAATACGGTATGTATTGTTCTTTCCAATATCCATTTTGATACCAATGTTCAAAATCAAATCTATACGTTTTCATTGTTAGCTCATTGAAACCACTTCTTAGATTACTATTATGTTTAAAATCAGTAGCCAAAACATACTGCTTTCCATTGACCTCAAAAAATTGTTTCATAAATTCTCCTTTATAAACCTCGAATTGTATTTATGCACTTTTATTAGTTCGTAATTTCGTATACTGTATTATACGCACAAAAAAACCTTCCATAAATATACTCATTTGGTACATTTATGGAAGGTTTTATTTTTTATCGTTTTACGTTCTTTAGATTGATTTCAATCTATCATCGATTACATCGCTGAAAGATTATACGTAACACTGATAAAATATCCAAGTGCAAATTTTTTGTCTGTTGGTATTTCGCCTTCACCGATATTAATTTTATCGCCAACCAGAAATCCTTTTGCCAAAGTACTGGTCTTAGTAAACATTGCACCTGTAGATAACATGAAAGCTTGTTTTTTTCCAATGTACATACCCGGTCCTGCAAACAAGGCGAAACCGGATGCATTTTCATCTGAGGATAATGGAATGCCTATTCCCAATGAAACAGCCGGAGAAATGTATGCACCAAGATCATAGCTCAAATTAAAGAGTGATGAGATAAAAGGAACATAAGGATCTTTATCTGTTGCAAATATTTCATCATTCCGGATGAAGTATCCTTGAGGTGTCTCGGCAAACTTAGAACCAACTAATCCTACACTCAACCCAAATTGTGTACCACCGTAAGTCTTTACTTTTACTTCGATGTGTTTCACACTTACTTTTTCATCAGAATTCGCCGATGCACTATCGAGTGCATAAAGATCCATTTCATAAATCAGATACTTTTGTTCTGCACTGGAATGATGTGTAAATGAAAATGAATTTTCTCTGATCTCATGATACTTCAGATAGAACTGTTGTATCTGACTGGTGTAATCTGTTTTTTTCATTTGATCATCAGCAGCACATTGTTTATCCAGTTCAGCTACCATTGTATTTCCTGAAATCTCAAGTTGACTTTCATTTAATTCGAGTTTCTTAATCAAGGGATACAATGCATCGATACCATGATCCACTTGTTGTAGTTTCTCGCGTTGTTTTTTGAGATCTTTCAAACCGGATGTATAGTTGTTCATTTTTTCTTTCAATGCCTTTTCCAATCTGGGTATCTCAATCAATTTATTATTGAGTATTGCAATTTCATCTAAAGTGATATTTTCAGTTGCAGATTTTAAAAAGATTTCGCTGCAATGATTGATTAAAAGTTCCTTGATCAATGATGGAGCCACATTTTTGCTTTTGCACAAATCATTGGTAAATGAATAGGTGCCACTGAGAGAAGCTAAAGATTTTCTGCGGATATTAATTTCTTCGGTCAATGAATTGATTTCTTCTTTAGCAATTTCCAATTCTTTTAGTTTAGCTTGGAATGCTTCCAAATCTTCCTGCTGACCTCTTCCAGTGCCATCCTGACCTTCTGGAATGGCGCCAAGAATATTTCCAAATAATGGTGTACTTAGCAATCCCAATCCTGCGCCGGGTACAAAACCACTAACCAGTCCGGACAAAAGACTTTTTATAAGGCTGTTGCCAGGAGCTGGTGCTGCGCCAAAAGGAGCCGTGCTGTTTGTTGCTTTGAATTCAGCTTTGTAGATGTAATTATTAAATTCGACCAGATGAAAGTAAACCTGATCCCCTTTTTTTACGATGGGTTCATCGATCACTTTACCTTTTCTTACATACCACATGCTGTCATTATGCACATCGTAGTAAATGTTTAAATCCTGGCTATGCAAAAATGTTGCAATTAATACAAATGAGAATACACTAAGAGTTTTCATAAAAATAATTTATTTCACAATGATAAATGGTTCTGAATAAATATTGATTTCCATATTTCCTACTGGTATAGGTTTGCTTCCCCTTGTTCTTAAGAGATCAGCATTTTCTAATTCGAAGAATAATTTTTCCACAGGAGTTTTAGTACTAGCTCCTCTTGTGGCATACACAGATCTGAGGTCCAAAGGTTTGTTGGATGCAATGAGTTTGAATAATTCATTTCCAAGTGGTTCTCCAACTATCCATTCTTTATTTGGTATCAGTATCCGTTGTCCTGGTAATATTTTCATTTCTTCAGGAGTTTGATGCGTATCAGGAAGCAAGCATTCAAACTTGTTATCTGGCATGATATCAAACAGATGAAAATAGGCCGGTTTGTTACCTTTATTTTCAATTATAATCTGAAAGGTATCTCCAACTTTAGCTTGTTTCGATCCGGTCGCATCTTCTTTTAATGGAATTAATGAATCGATGTTTGTTACATGAGAATTTAAAGAGCCCGGTATGATTTGTAGCGTTAGTTTTAGATCTTCATTTTCCATGGCCATCTTTCGCAAAGTTTGACCTTTAAGATATTTAATAATCTTACTATTAAGTCTATTTACAAAACTATCATTTTCGGAGATAACGAGAAAACTGTCGAGGATATAATCGTCATGGGTTGTTAAAAATAAATAAGTTACTCCTTTCGAATTTTTTCGTTCTTCGATAATTAATTTTGCAGTTTTGGGATCATCAATGATGAATGAATAACTAAATAATTTAGTACGGACTTTATCGAGAATGACCGGATCTGAAATTTTTATATCTACTGCTACTTTGATATCGCCCATGCTTTGTTCCAAAACATAAACCCAATTATCTTTTAAAATTTCAGGTGCGACTAACGAATCCAAGGTAACCACAGAAGAAGTATTCATACTCTTTGTAATCTTTCCGGTTACAATTGGTTTATTATTTTCGATATCCCGGGTTTCCGGTTTGAAGAAACCTACAATCGATCCATTGTTGAGACCCTGTAAAAAACCACCATTTATGGTAATGTTATCGTCATCAGCAGCCGAAATTACTTTATAATAACTTGTAGCACCCAATGCTTTGCCATTGAAAACTTCCATATCCAGATTGCCTTCAACTTGCGGTTGTTGCATTGGTGCAATTGCACTCATTTCTACTTTTATTTTATCAAACAGACCGCGATAAGATTCATCTTTTTTTGATGATACCAGGTATTTTGAAAGGGCATAACTCAGTGATCCGAACTGCTTGCCCTGTTCATCAGTCATTTCATAATTGATTTGATTTTGAGCAGATCCGAAAAATGCAATCATTGGTGCCAGTGAAGAAGATGCACCTGGACTACTTATCTGGTTATTTTCTTTTTTAATTTTATTCTGAATATTATTTTGCATATAACCCGGACTGGCCATTGGTTCTGTTGTTCCTCTTCCCTGAGACATACCTCTTGTGCCTGTACCTGAATGGCAAGCATCTAATGAAACGATGAGATGACCGGTACTGCCAAGTTGTTTTCTAAGATCATCCAGGATTTTACGAAGCTCATCATCGCTGATAAGATTCTCACCCTGGTATCCGCCGGGTACATATTTTTTAGGAGAATCAAAAGGGACTATACATTCATCATATCCATCGATCTCATCGCCATCTTTGTCCTCCTTCTGTTGACCATGTCCTGAAAAGTGAAAGAATGCGATATCTCCTTTTTTTACTTCTTTAATGAGTTTTGTTTTAATGGCTGCGATGATGTTTTCTTTAGTGGCTTGGTCATCTGCAATCACATAAACATTTTCTGAAGTAAAACCCTGATTTTGAAGTGCGTCTTTTAGTAATCCGATATCGTTTGCAGAGTTCAGACTATTCCATCCACCTGTACTAGGATAATTCCCAACGCCAATGAGCAAGGCTTTTTTATGGACGTTGGATTGGGCCTGAAGCGAAATAATACTCCAGAAAATCCCAAAAGTCAATATGATGTATTTAATAGTCATGGTTTATAATACTATGTGAACTACTTTAATCTAAAGTATCATTTGCCTTCAATATATCCCCTGATATGAATTTGTTATCATTTCCTTTCAACTTTATGGAGATGAGTTTAATTGTTGCTATTGAATCTAGAGCAAGTACTGTGAAAAAGAATTTCAAATATTGGAAATGGTCGCACTCAGCTTTCCGAATTCATAGATTGGAATTACAATGGAGCAATCACCGAATCGAGGAAATAAATGACTTTTATCAATCGGGGAAAATATCAAAGAACACACGATAACTTCAGGTACTAACAAAGATAAGCCAGATACTCCATATATATGATGTCCTTGCGAATTGCCATTTGTGTTGATACAAATGAAACATATTATAAAATACATGTTTATATATATTGCTTCATTATCAGTCAATTAGTTTATAATTTTAAAATTATATCCAAAATACGGTCGAGCAATTAACTATTAGTCCGTATGGTTTTGCTGGAAAATGGTACAAATTATCTTCATTAAAAAACCACCTGGAGGATTTGTGTAATTGATTAATCAGTTAAATCTTTTACATTTACAAATGAATTAAATGAGCATTTTAAAAGCGATCCGGGATTAAAGAATTCCGGTATTTTAATTTTTTTTGAATCTGGCTGATAACCTTTCCGAATTATGTCTATTTCAAGGTACAAAATCGAAATAAAGAACCACAAAAAAAATACTCCAAAAGAACCAATTTAAGGAAGACAAACAATCAGAAAATAGGAGAAACGGAGAAACAGAGAAACGGAAAAAGAATTTAGCAATCAACAATTCAACAATTTAACAATTAATCAATCAAATTTTTAACAAACAAATATTTATTCACATTAAACTTTTCAAAAATGAAAAAAACAATTTTATTCGCTTCGGCATTTTTTGCGATGCTTTTAACAACAAATTTATCGGCACAGGTAACCAGTGGAGGTGACGGCTCAACGACTTCTGGAGATCAGAGAGATCCTAATGACGCGATGAAATGTTGCCCAAGCATCTACGTTGAAACTCCATCAGTTAAAAAAGGTGGAAAAGCTTCAAGGAGATTATTATCAGGTAACCCTTTCAAAGGAAAAAATCGTGGTATCGATTTATCTTATGATATCGTGGATGCTGGTGGATCACCAGTTGCTAATGGTGAATCAGCAGTTACTAAAGATGCAGCTGGAAACTTGGTAATTGATCGTAGTAAATTGAGCAAAGCTGGAAAATTCCGCCTTCGCTTAAAAGCTGGTACAGCAACTGAATTCTTAAATTTCTAAGAAAATTCGATTCTTAAAACGAGGCAACTTTGCAAGTTGCCTCGTTTTTTTATTTAAGGACATTGGCACCTTCCCTCCCTTAAAAATTCAGGTCCTCTCTTTCATTGAATTTCAAAAAATAGGATTACCTTTAAATCGAATTAAAGCGACCAGTACAGAATTTCAATTATAGATCTTTACTGTTTTGCATCGTGGATTCAAGGATAGTTTCTAAATGGAAAATAACTCGCGTTTTTCTAAGATTCCCATTTTATGAAAGCTGCTGTTTTTTTGATAATCCTCTTTGGCTATTTTAGCATCTGCTTACAAGCGCAGCAGACCAGGGGTATCAAACCTATTCCTTCCAAATCTAAAAAAGGGACGACCCGTGCAGTGATCGTTGGCATTTCAGATTACCAGGATCCAGATATAAGTGATTTGAAGTATGCACATAAGGATGCAGAGGTGTTTGCGAGATATTTGCTTTCTCCATCAGGGGGTTCTGTCAAAAGGGAAAATATTCAGCTTATACTTAATGAACAAGCGACAAGCGGGAATATTTGGAAAGCATTTTATTGGCTAATTGATTCGAGCAAAGCTGGTGATATATCAATAATATACTTTGCAGGCCACGGTGATGTGGAATCCAAATTTTATGAACAGCCAGGCTATTTATTGTTTTGGGATACACCTCATAGAGCATATTCAGCGAATGGACTCGCGATAAATAGTTTGCAACAAGTAATCAACACAATAACTAATAAAAATAAATCTAAAGTCATAATGGTTTCAGATGCCTGCAGGTCTGGTAATCTTGCAGGTTCTGCACTCGACGGACCCGGTGTGACAGCTAAAGCGATGATGGAGAGATTTAAAAATCAAATCTTAGTATTATCCTGTCAGCCGGAAGAAGTTTCAATAGAAGGAGAACAATGGGGTAATGGCAGAGGTTTGTTCAGTTATTACTTTGTAGAAGGATTGCATGGATTAGCCAATGGCAATATGGATACGTTAATTACCGGACTTGAAGTACAAAGGTATTTACAAGACAAGGTACCGATGGAAGCAAAACAATTGGATTTTATCCAAACTCCAATTATTCAAGGAAATCTCAATGAAGTACTTTCATATCTTGCTAAAGATTCCCAGAAGCAGGCTTTCAATCAGCAGGAAAACAAAATACAAGGTCTCTTATCTGTTCGTAGCCGGTTTTATGATGAAAGTATTTTATCTTCTGAGGATACAACTATTCAAAAACTCTATCGTGCTTTTGAACAAGCAATAGATAAAAAAGAATTTCTATTTTCCGTTGATGGCAGGCCAACTGCAGATGAGCTTTTTCTGCGATTGACAAAAGAACCCAGTTTGAAGTCAATTATAAATTATCTGGGTTATAATTATGCTGCGGCTTTACAAGATGATGCACAACAAGTGTTGAATAAGCTTTTGAATGTCAATCTCAATGAAATCACGCGCTCAAAAATTGCCAAATTAAGACTCTACAAAAATTACCCACTTTATTTAAATCGAGCATCAGAGATATTGGGTGAACAACACCTGAATTTTTCTAACTTGAAAGCAAGACAATTTTTTTTTGAAGGCTTGATGTTGTTTCTGGATAATTCTGATATCATGAATAAGGAAGAGGGTGCTTTGATCATGAAGAAATTCAGACAATCCCTGGCATTGGAGCCGCATGGTCCACATACTTATTTTTATATGATGTATTGCCAGGCATTTAAATTTGCAAATAAGGATTCTACAAAACAGTTTGCAGAAGAAGCAATGAAATGTTCGCAAACTTGGGTTTTGCCTGCTGCTTATGCATCTGTAATTTTTTCCGGAAGATTCAGAGATACTGTAGAAGCAAGGAAATATTTAGACATTGCCAGATCAATCGATTCGCTAAATTTGTTTGTTCAAAACGCAAAGGCAGCATATCATTTCTATAAAGGTGAATACTCATTGGCCGATAAACTTTATAGAAAAATTGCTGCAATTGATACCAATAACCAGGTTGCATACTTAAACTTGGGCATATTAAATATTGTACTGCGCAAGTATGTTGATGCAGAACGATATTTAGCCAAGGCAATTGAATTAGACAGCATTGATTTTCTTGCATTGCATTATATGGGTCTAGTGCATGTGAAAACATCAAAGTTCGAACTTGCTGAAAAAGAATTCAAATCTGCCATTATTATCAATCCTAAATTTCTCAGAACGCTTATTGAATTGGCCAATTTGTATATGGACCTGGAACGGAATGATGATGCTGAAAAAACATTTATGGAGATCATCAAGTATGATTCAAAGAATGTAGTGGCCTATTACAATCTAGCTTGCTACAAAGCAATGAAGTCAAGATCAGAGGAAGCATTGGATTACTTGGAACTCGCTTTGAAAAATGGATTCACGGATTTTGATTCTTTGATGGACGACGAAGACCTGACTAATATTCGAAACTTCGATGCATTTAAAAAATTAATAGAAAAATACAAAAAATGAACTAATCCTATTTTCAAACAATTAAAAAATTTAAAACCATGAAAGTCTACATCATTTTGCTCATCTTAATTTTATTGACACTTTTGGGAATACTTTATCAAGTAATGTCGGATAGTGATAAAGAGGCACTTGCAGATCCAACACACAAAACTGTAGTCAACTTTAAATCCATTGTTGACCGTACTTCTTTGAATCCGGTCACAATTCAAATGCCGAATGGTACAATTCAAACTTCACAAGAAAGCAAAGAATTTTATTCTTCTGAATTGAATGAACAAACCCTGATATTCAATGTGAATGGATTTCTAGAATTGGAAGTGTATTTTGAAAACACCTACAACATCGAAAGCATGACTTTGTACTTGGAACCAACACCAATTCAGGGATCGCCAGATGATACCATTCAAATTGCAAGAATTGTTTCCAACGAATTACCTTCTGGATTTTTGGTAGCAGAAATGGGTTCTGGTTTAACTGCTGGAAATCCAACTATGAGGTATGGTAATACGCGGATTTCAATTTATGAATTTACGTTGGGAAGCAGGGATATGGCTATAGTTTCCATGGGAAGCAGAAACCAGGTATATTTCGGTTTGCGAAGAATAAAAGACAGCGCTCGTGTTGATGTTGTATTGGATAATTGCATGGGTATGATGGGGAATTAAGCTGTAGGGATAATCTTTTTATGCTTTAATCCCCAGTATGATATATTTTTGAACTAAGCTGATATTTTAAATTGATCTTATAAAAATTGCATTAAAATTTATGAGTTTAAAATTGATTTATAGATCAGTGTTTCCGGTTTTATTTCTTTTTGTTATTGTCCTTTCGGAAGTTAGTGCAATCAATTATCATGTTCAGCAAAACGGTAGTGATGCAAATACCGGCTTAAGTTTCGCTACCGCCTTCAAAACCATTCAAACTGCAACCAATAAAGTTAAAGCCGGAGATAGTGTGTTGGTGTAAGATGGATTTTATAAAGGCTTTGATCATTTTTATAAGGGAAGTGGTAATGTTGGAAATGAAATCGTTTATTTCGCAAGGGGTACGAATGTTGTGATCAATCAGTCTTGTGGAAGAGGTTTTGATGGATTGAATATT
>JAYVIT010000198.1:0-5306 GCA_043769965.1 Saprospiraceae bacterium | reverse complement strand
GTTTTGTCAATTACTCAAATTGCCGAGTTACCGATTAATATTGATTAGACAACTCCTTAACTGCTTTTATCCCTTTGCTACTTATAAAACCGAACTTTTTCAATTTCATTAAATACTCAGGTAATCAAGAAACATCCAAATAACTAACGATTCATCATTAAAGTGTTTCTTATGCTCTTCGATCAATCCTGGAGAATACAACTTGAATTTACAAGAATGCGACTCAAGCTCAAATCAAAAGAGCAATAATGTTAAAAAAACCTTGATTTTAAGGACCCTTACCTATTAATTTCTAAGAAATACTCTCAATTGAATTATTTAAAGACTTCTAAAATTACGAATTAAATTTAGAAGCCTACAAATTAAATTTAATCCGGATGTAAAGTGGCCAGACAATTTGACTTATTATTTTTCAATTTTCTCTATATTTTTATTACTAATTAAATAAAATGTCTTTGTGTTCTGTGTGAATTTGTAAAAAATCAAAATTAAATGCAACTAAATATCCTTCACCTTTAGAACTACTTTTGGAATTTCAGAATGAGGTTGGATAAAATAGATCCATGAAGACGGACTCCCTGATATCAATCAAAAAAACTTTGAAATGCTTGCGTTCATTTTCTTGATTCCCTCCGGTTTTGAATTGCTTAAAATAAAATTGAGGGTCTGGCTTCTGATCCATAGGCAGCTACTTTGGTCATCGTTTATTGACAATACGATACCTAACGTAAGTAGACCACAAAATGTGAACTTGAAAATCAATAGGCAATTGGCAACATGCAATTGGCAATAAATTAATAATCCAGCAGGATAGCACATTGTCAATTGCATATTGCCAATTGCCTATTTCTTAAGAATTACCATTTCCTTGATTCCTCAAGAAGGCAGCCGAGAAATGAAATAAATTCGATTGATTTTGATAGATGTTCAAATTGACTCTCAATAAGTGCTTGTTTCAATTGATCCTGGATTTCATCGAGGGAATGATCTTTCCACATTGGATTTTTTAATACAGACTTAATTGCTTCAGCACCAACTAGCGCGAAGTCAGGATTTTTAACAAAGATTTCGACATCGTTCAACATTACACATTCCATAAACTTATCAATTTTGGTATGTTTGTCGGACATAGTTGCAATACTACTAATAATGATTGCAGCTCCGTACAAAGGATCATCGAGGGTGGTTTCTCGTTTACATTTTTGCAATTGAGCAATATCCTTTTTCATATACTGCATAAAATCAAAGCCATTGCAATAGGTACTTATTACCTCATTATTCTTAACCAATGAAATCTTTTCAAAAGACTTTCCAAACTGGAAGGTTCCGGCGAAATAAGTCCCATTGTTCAATTTGCAAATAATCTTACCATTGGGTAAGCCACCTTTAAAATTTCCTTCAATAAATAGATTACCTCTTTTGGATTTTTCCAGGTAATAAATGTATCCATCCCAGATGCCATTGATAGTATTCCCCTTAAATTTAAGAAGTATTTCATTGCTCTTAGGGTCCAACAATGCAAATGTTCCAGTACCATTTGTCAAATTAACATCAAGACCGGTAGGAATATAAACATCGCCTATCCATTGTCCGGACACAAGCTTATTATCAAAAAACGGATGATAAAATGAGGCCAAATGTGTTGGTATCGATTTGTTTGTGACCTCATGTTGTCCAATACCAGTCTTTGCGAGGAGCAACAACATCAAGATAATTAATCGCTTATCCATGTATTATCTTTTTTTTTATCAAATCTTTCACTAACTCAACAAGTAGTTAATGACATTCATAACAAGTAAGAATTGGTAATAAAGCGCATTTAACCCAACATCACTCCTTAAATCTGTTGTTTTTGGGATTCAGATTCAAGACTGCTTTTCTTTTCTAACTACCTTCCATGGGATGGAATATGTCTTTTATGTCTTCACTGCTTACATTCAGAAGTTCCGAATAGCTTAATTTTCTTTAGATTAAGACTCTGCAAAGTTAAACTACTTATATAGGTTAAAAGCCTGTTTAGGGTACAGGATTTTTCCTGTATTTTTAAGGGGCCTTTTTGAGGAAAGTTGGCAAGTTGAAAGAAGCAAGTGGCAAGTGGCAAGTGACAAACGGCAAGCGGCAAACGGCAAGCGGCAAACGGCAAACGGCAAGTGGCAAGTGGCAAAAAACAATTTATAAATTATACAATTTTGCTATTAGGAGCCTGCCCTAAAAAATAGATAAGATCGGTTAAAGGCTGAAGAAATAGCATGAGCTTCTAAATCACAATTATTCAAATAATATTTTCTTACTTATGATCTTACCACCTAATTGTATTTGAAGTAAGAATAAGCCTGAACCGGTTTTGCTTTTATCTATTGTAAAATTGATATCTGACTTATCTTCTTCCTGATAAACTGTTTGCCCAAGACAGTTCATAATTTTAATATTAAAAGATGAAATACCCGTCTTTATTCCAACATGAATTTGAGAACTAGAAGGATTTGGATACAAAGTGATTTGATCCGTAATTTCACTTTCACTTTTCGTAGAAACTACAGTTGCCTTCTTGAAAAACTCCCAAAATAATTTAGGTGCATCAACAGGATAGTTGCTGCCATTCGGATATTCATGTGTCTGGCCTTTATTCAGTGTAAAAAGATAAGGACTGGCACTCAAACCGCCCCCTTGAGATTCATTAAAAATATAGGTATGGCTTATTGGAGTTTCATTAAAAATGAAAGATTGCGACAATCCTTGGCATGCTAAAGCGCGATTTAAAGACTTTCCCATATAAGCTAAAACAGTGTCCCGACCAAATGGTATTTCTGTATAATTATTAAAGAAAAACCGGTCATCAAGAGTGCCAAGCATAAACCAAACGGGAATGCGGTGAACCGGAGGAATTATTGAATCCCCTTCAGCTAATGGACTGCTGGAACCAGCAACTGCTGCAAAGACATCGCCGGCATCTATCGCAATTTTATGGATCATGGAACAACCATTAGAAAAGCCAGAAGCAAAGATTTTTGAACTATTTACAGGTAGTGTATCAACAATAATAGATACCAGTTTTTTAAGAAACTTGATATCATCTACATAATTCTGAGGTGGTCCTGAACATGGATAGTCAGTCACATTTCCATTTACCCATCTGGTGTTATGTTCTTCCACACCATCCTTTACATAACACCAACTCAATGAAGAAGGAAAAACAGTAATAAAATTTTCCTGCTGACCAAGCTCTTTCCATCCTGAAATATTAAAAAACTTTTCTCCATCACCACTGGTGCCATGCAACATAAATACTACTGGATAACCACCAGGAGGAGGAGCAGTGGTAGGTTTAACTATAATGCATTCCCTTAGGTGGCCTTCCATCAAAAATTTAATATCAAACCGTTGGCCGGGTAAATTAACAATTAAACTAAAAATAAAAAATACGGGTAGAATTAATTTCATAACTGGTTTTTAAAAAATAAATAATTTGAATATCTAAATCAAAAATGAAGACATATTCATTTGTAGTTTTCACCCCTTTATTTGATTTGATTAGTAAATATAAAACACCTAATTGAGAATCTCTACTCAAAAAGTACTTTTTTACTAATATATTCCCTTCCAAACTGGATCTGTAGGATAAACATTCCAAGACCGATTTTATTTTTATTTATTTCAAAATGGGTTTCCGTTTTATCTTCCTCGTGGTACCCCACTTGTCCCAAACAATTCAACATTCGAAGTTGATAATGCGAGGCAGAATTTTTAAGATTAATATTCACATGCATATTGGCATTCGATGGATTTGGGTACACTACTATCTGCTCATCGATTTGATGTTCATTCTTTGTTTCAACTGCAACAGATTGATTAAAAAAATCCCAAAATATCTTTGGCGCATCTAATGGAAAATTTGATCCATTTGGAAATATATGTGGCATTCCTTTGATCAGTGTGAACAAATATGGACTAGAATTTTCACCGGGTTGATTTTCATTAAATATATACGTATGCGTAATGGATGTTTCTTTTTTGTCAAAAGTTGTTGTCAATCCCTGACATCCTAATGCACGTCTTATTGGTGACTGCAGATATACAAGAATGGAATCCCTCCAAATGGCAACTCTGTGTATGGTGGAACTATATAACGGTCATCGAGACTACCTAAAATAAACCAAACAGGTATTCTCTTTACTGGATTAGTTGAATCAGCCATAGATAATGGAGCACTGCCTCCAGCCCCAGCAGCAAAAACATCTCCAGCATCATTAGCCAATTTGTGAATCATCGAACAACCATTCGAAAAGCCTGAAGCAAATACTTTCCCACTATTCACCGGAAAAGTATCTTTGATCATCGAAACCAATCTTTTCAAAAATTTGACATCATCTATATAATTCTGAGGAGGACCAGAACATGGATTCTCAGTCACATTTCCATTTACCCATCTCGTATTATGTTTCTCAATTCCATCTTCAACAAAGCACCAGGACAATGACGAAGGAAATACAGTTATAAAATTTTCCTGCTCTCCAAGTTCTTTCCAACCTGAAATGTTGTAAAATTTTTCGCCGTCACCGCTGGTACCATGCAACATAAAAACAACCGGATAACCTCCAACAGGAGGAGGAGTTGATGGTTTTACAATTATGCATTCCCTTTGTCGGCCTTCAAAAACGAAGCGAACATCAAACCGCTGTCCGACAAGCTGTGCAGTCAAACTGAAAATTAAAAAAATGAGTAGAATAAATTTCATAATTACATATTTAATGAATGAACAATTAGCATTTAAAGAGTACAATATTACATAATATCCCAGAATGCATTCTCACCCCTATGGGTGATTTTTAAGGCACTAACAAAGTTCTTCTTAGTTTACTTCAATCTACAAGAAAATCTTGAATCGATCTTTGATTTCTAACTATGTGTATCACTTACTTAAATAAAAATTTCTTACTCTTGAACTTATTTCCAATTTGAATTTGTAGGATAAACAATCCATCACCGGTAATACTTTTGTCCAAAATAAAATTTTCAACAGACATTTCATCTTTTTTATAAACACTTTGTCCATAAATATTTATTACCCTCAGATTATAAATTGAATTTCCTGTTTTGACATTGACTTGAATTTGGGAATTGGATGGATTTGGAAACAAAAAAATTTATTCTACATCCTGAAGTTCATCCTTTGTATCGACTGGCATAGACTGCTTGAAAAACTCCCAAAACAACTTTGGTGCACTTAATGGGAAATTCGTACCATTTGGATATATGTGAATCATATCCTTAATTAATGTAAAAAGATATGGTCTTGAGCTCATCAA
>JAYVIT010000197.1:0-3327 GCA_043769965.1 Saprospiraceae bacterium | reverse complement strand
TTTACATTTTCAATATTAGTAGTTACCTGGGATTGATATTCAATGGTCTCCTTGCTATTTGAATAGGCTATTCCTTCCCAACCAAAAAAAGTATGAGGCAATGAAAAATAATGACCCAATTCATGAGCCCAAGTGTGACTTTTTTTCCCAAGGCAACTTTTATTCAAAGCAACTCCATCACCACCATATGTAAAATATCCGCAATTTCCTGCAGGATTTGCAACCAGGTAACAATTAATCATATTTTTAAAATTGCTCTGTCTCATCATCTGTTCGCCTACCCAAAACTCATCATGATCATTCCAAGCCGTATTCTTTATATAGTTAAAATCTTTTTCCAGATAAAACTGAATTCCGGAGGGTTGAAAATCTTCATTTAATGTGCATAAGGATTCAAATAAATTCCAAGCAGCGTAAAAACCTAGTGACAGATTATTACTAACATTATGCACCATCAATGGCACATAAACAGTGGCTGCATCAGGATTATATGAATTTTGATATTGTGCTTGCAGATTAATAGAAGATTGCTGGTCTTGTATCGTGGTACCACAAAAGTTAGTTTGACTAAAACCAACAAAGCAATCACAAATGATTGTTATAGGAATAATAAATTTCATGCTAAGAATCTTACAGTTTAATAAATTTTCCGGTGTTCATTTTTCTGTTTTCATTGATAATCCGATAGAAGTATAATCCGGCAATTTGTTGGTCCAACTGAATTTTATTTTCACCAATATTTAATTGCAGATTTTGACTTTTTAAAAGTTGACCATTAGAATTCAGAATTTCAAGAGTAATGAATTTTGCTTGAAGATTATCAATATTTAAATATAATTCATTTTCATTTGGTTGGCTGATATAGGAAGAAATATTTTCGTCTTCGATATTCTCATTAGACACGGTCCAGGCCGGAGATCGAAAGGAAATAATTTTTGGTACAACACAAAAGCTGTTTGTATTATAAGCAGTAACCCTCCAGAAATACGTTGTGTTTTTCTTTAAAGTTGTCAGTGTGGTGTCTGAATGTTTTAAGATATAGGAAATCGGCTGTAAATTAAAGCCGGTATTTAGAGCCAAATCAAAAATATAATAATCAGCATTGGGTACATCTTCCCAATCAAATTTGATGGTATCATAACCCACAGCAGGAGATCCCATTGTTGGTGTTTTATGGACTACTTCATCAGTTATATTAAATTTTGGTGTATAGTTCACCGCTCTTAAATAATTTCTTTTTGAAGAAAGCATATCTTTGGTAATTGCATCTTTTTGTTCTTGAGTAAATTCAGTTAAGCAATCCAGAAAATACCCCATAAGATTTATTTCAGAAGGATCAAGTTTAACATTATCCGGATCTTTTGCACACGCCGTATAATTGCAGCCTGCCCAGCCAAAACCCAATCGATAATCTGCAGGAGTATCGCAAAATCCATCTGCTGATTGCCCACAATGATTCTTACCGGTTACTGTTCCAGGTTTGTTTCTATCGACAAATTCAACCAAAATATTAGTATTTCGATAATAAACTGTAAGGGGTGTTGTTTTGGTGCACATGGTAGTTACTGCATTATAATCCGTATCTTCCCAGCCATGAAAAGTATGGGGCAATGAGAAAAAATGACCCATTTCGTGAGCTAAAGTTGAACAACTTCCATTTAGTTTTTCATCACTGCAAACAATGTAATCACCTTGAGGATTATAATAAGCCAAGACTCCTGGTTCTCCTGCATTAGCTACATTGGTTACAAAAATATTTACGGCATTTTTGTTGCCAAGCATGATTTGATTAATATAAGCTGCTCCCAATGTACTACTTGGATCATCATAGATATAAGAATTGTTTACATTGAACATTCCTTTCAAATAAAATGAAATGCCAAACTCTGAATATAGTTTGTTCATGCAACATAAATTATCAATGACATTTTTGTATTGAATTCTTCCTGCACCATTATCTGTTGCAGTCAACCAATAACTAACCGGAATATAAACAGGAGCACCATTTCTTTGAAGCATTTTGTTTTTCCATTCTTCCCGGTTTTCAAGCATGCGTTGTTTAATCAAAATGGCATCATATGCAGATACACCGCAAGTACCTTGTACCTGTTGAGAAAAAGCAGTTTGAGAAAGAAAAGAAATAAGAAAGAAAAAATAACAAATTTTAGTCATGGATAAGTGTTTAAAAAATAAAAAATTGTGCACGCAAAATTAATAAACCCTTTTTAGTTTTGCAGAACAATTTAAAGAACGATCGAAAATGAATAAAGTTACCGTAATTGGAGCAGGTAATGTTGGAGCAACCGTGGCTAATGTGTTGGCTCACAAGGATTTTGTCAAGGAAATTGTACTTGTTGACATCAAAGCTGAAATGGCACAAGGAAAAGCCCTGGATACCTGGCAACAAGCTCCAATTGATTATTATTCATCAAGACTCATCGGTACTGATGATTATTCAAAAACTGCTGATTCTGATATAGTGGTCATTACAGCCGGATTACCCAGAAAACCTGGAATGACACGTGATGATCTGATTAGCACCAATGCTGGCATAGTCAATTCGGTTACTTCTTCTGTTTTAAAATACTCAAAGAATCCAATAATCATAGTGGTCTCCAATCCATTGGATGTGATGACATACGCTGCATATAAAGTTGCAGGCATTTCTGATAAAAGAGTGATTGGAATGGCGGGAATACTTGATACCGCCAGATATAGGGCATTTCTGGCCGAGGCTTTGGATGTTTCACCTAAGGACATTCAGGCTTTACTTATGGGAGGGCATGGAGACTCAATGGTGCCTTTGCCGAGATTTACAACTGTAGCTGGGATTCCAGTTACTGAACTCATAGATGAAGCTACATTAAATGCAATTGTGGAACGCACCAAATATGGAGGAGGGGAGTTGGTGAAATTAATGGGGACTTCAGCATGGTATGCTCCGGGAGCTGCCGCTGCACAAATGGTTGAAGCCATTGCGAAGGATGAGAAAAGGATTTTTCCTTGTTGCGTCCGGTTAAATGGTCAATATGGTCTAAAAAATGTTTTCGTTGGTGTACCGGTAAAATTAGGTCGCAATGGAATTGAACAAATTTTGGAACTCAAATTATCTGAATCAGAACAACAACTTCTCAATCAATCTGCAGAAGAAGTGAAATCAACTATGGAAGTCTATGACAAGCTTCCGGTTGTTTCCGCTTAAACCTTTCATAAGGCCTATTGTTCTGAGTGCATGATTTCAAGTATTGAAATGTTGCAAAACATGATGACCAATCATGGAAATTCTGTTTTGGATCATTCCAAAAAGAGAGAAGTCTTACTCGTATT
>JAYVIT010000196.1:0-2079 GCA_043769965.1 Saprospiraceae bacterium | reverse complement strand
ATTTCTGTTTTTCAGATTAACAAATCCGGATATTCCAAACAAAGTTTTACTGGCTGTTTTAATGGACGTGTAGTTAAAATCTGCTCCAAAGTCCAATACCCATTTTTTTAATGGACTTAACTGAATAGAATAGTTGATCTTTGATTTTTCAATAGAATCTATTTTGGCTTCAATGCTTACAAAACGATAGATACCAAGTTTAGCAAGCTGTTCATAAGTTTCATCCACCTTCGATTTATTGGTAAGTATTCCGGGTTTGAATTTAATTTTTGAGGCGATGACTTTTGGTCTTACAAACTTGTAATAGGGTAGTGTCGCAAATTTAATAGAATCATACACGATAGTATCAGTTTCTAGATTTTCTCCTGGTAGGTAGAAAGGATTTACAGAAATAGTATTTACCGTATATTGAGGATGACTTGATTTGCCTTCAGGATTATTTATCTTCAATTTTATATTGGCTTTCAAATGTATGGTGTCCACTTCAAGAGTTTGGATATAGATCGGATTGAATTCAACATAACCATGATTAAAAAGTAACTCACTAATTCTCGCTTTTTCATTTTGAAATAAACCATTGTCAAGTGGTGCTCCTGGTTTTAAAAAGGACGCATCCAAATTGTTGTTTACTAGTTCCTCCACAGCTTTGTCATCCGCTACATAAATAATATCATTTACAAAATACCGTTCACCAGGATTGACATGGTAAGTAACGGTTGCATATTGATTTTTTATTTTCAATTTATATTGACTCTCAGCGTGGAAATAGCCCTGATTATATAAATAGTTTACAATATTTTGTTGTGTAGCTATGCAAAGAGTTGTATCCAATAAAGCAGGTGGCTCTGCTCTTGAAGCAAGTGTTTTTGAATACCAGTTTGCTTTTTTTTCTGTTTTGACATATTTATAATACAACCATTCCCTGGGTATTAGCAACAAGTAGTTGCGATTTGGTTTTTGTTTATATAGCGTTGATAATTGATCACTTAATTGAATTTTGTTTTCAATGGTTTTATCTCCTACAATCTGAATTTTATTTGACTTCAATAGAATCTCATCAGATTTCAGGTATTTCCGCGTATTGCACGAGCACAATACAATGCACAATCCTAAGAATACACTAAATTTGTTGAAGTTCATAAAATTATAGAACAAAGATGCTAAGTAAATCAGAAAAATTATGGATAAAATCCCTAAAGGATAAGAAAATTAGATACATTCAGAAGGAATTTATTGCCGAAGGATCAAGGATAGTTATTGATTTGATAAAGTCTGCACCTGATAAATTGAAATTCCTGTGTGCTACTCCGGAATGGTATTCAAATTTTGAGCCAGTCTTGATTGACAATAATGATAAAATACACATTATTTCTGCCGATATTCTACAATCTGTTTCCACGCTAAAATCAACGGAGGAAGTATTGGCAATATTTGAAATTCCGGAATTTACAGAGGTACCTTATATGGAAAATCAATTAATTATTTACTTAGATAAAATCAGAGATCCGGGAAATTTAGGCAGTATCATTCGTTCGGCAGATTGGTTTGGATTGTCGCAACTTTATTGTTCTACTGATTGTGTTGATCCATTCAATAATAAATGTGTGCAGGCAACTATGTCCAGTATAATGAGAGTTCAGTTGATTATTAAAAGTTGGAACGAAATGAGCTCAACTTTTTCTTCAATTGAGAAATATGCAGCTACTGCAGATGGACAATCATTATATGAATTGAATAAGTCAGCAATCAATTTTATTTGTATTGGCAATGAAGCCAATGGACTTTCTGATGAAATTTTAAATCAATGCAGCAAGAAAATTTCTATTCCTTCGATTCATTCTCTTGGTGCTGAATCATTGAATGTAGCAGTAGCCTGTTCTTTGATTATGGCATGGAAAACATTCGGGTAGGAGGAAAATGCAATATGCAATAAGCAAGAAGCAAGGAACAAGCGAAAATTCAAATGAAGTAAAATTTTATTTTTATAATTTACTTCTCGCAAAAAAAATACGATTTATTCAATTTGTATAAACAAGCATTGAATAAATAGTATTTTTTTTAGCTTATCTCATAGGAATC
>JAYVIT010000195.1:0-4459 GCA_043769965.1 Saprospiraceae bacterium | reverse complement strand
GACAAAAACCAACTAACCTTGGAATTCAACTAACAAAAAAATGTCAACGTATTTTAGGCATGCACAAACTGCCAACTGCCAACTGCCAACTGCCAACTGTTTCACTGTTTGACAGCTTTTCTGCTTGTCTGCTTCTCCGTCTTCTTTATAATTTCCTCCAACGATCCTGGTTTTTCCTTGTCTCGTGGCAAATACCCTTCGAGAAATATTTTCTTTCCATCCTGTAATGGAAACATATTTCCTTTTGGCTTAGTATAAAAATCAATCCGTTCAATTTTTTCATCTGCACCAAAAAAGAATCGCATGCTACTGCATTGTATAAAATTTGTGCCTATGTATCCTTTTTCATCGAGAATAAAATAAACTGATTCTGCATTGCCCTGCACTTCCATATAGCTGATTTTACTCAATTCAAAATGTGCCTGTATTTCTCTGCCTTTCAATTGATTTTCCAAATTGTTGCCGTCGCGATTTATTATAAATGCTTTTTGGCGCAAGTAAATATCCTTTAAAGATTTGTTACCCATTGTCATCCAGATTGTGTCTCCACTGAATTGAGAAGTATCCGACCATATTACCGGATTGTGAAATAAATAAAATGTCGAATCACGACCAGAAAAATAAAGTGAGTCGCAAAGTCCCTGCATTTTTTTACTCCAGATTTTTACATTTCCCCAGGCGAATAAAACCTGGAAGGTATCGGTTTGTTCAATCTGTTTTTCAGAAATCAATGTATCTGCGGATAAATAAAGGGAATCTTTATCAAGAGCACTGACTATATATGCGCGGCGGTCTTTTCCAATAGCTCTGTATCTCGCATCAGCTTTATTATAAACAAATGTATCACAGACTATAGTGTATCCAGCTGAAGTATCGCTTACTACCACAGAACCAATGGCAATGCCTTCATCTTTTGCACCATCATATTTCAAACTCAAAGCATCAATAATTCTACCGGATTCATTGACCTTAGTTTTACCTTTTACGTTGAGGGATTTTGTTTTTCTATTAAATTCGATTTCATCTCCGGATAGTTCTCTGTCACCTTCTTTGTACCATGCATTTTTAAATAAGCTGACCTGGTTTGTTGTTTCATTAAAAATAATACTGTCTGCTTTTGCTTCCTGTTTGTCGTCTCTTATGTATGCATTTCTGACAAGGGTAATGATTTTATTTTTAGCATCATGATAAATGTCTTTTGCATCCGCTATCTGAGAGCCTTTTTTATATCTTGGATTATTTCCAAAATAAGATTGTTGGGTTCCTGCATTATAAAATCCTTTTTCCGTATAAATATTTAAACTATCTCGTTCTATCAATGTTGGTCCCGTAAATTTTACTATTTTATTTTTTGTGTCATAAACCAAAGAGTCTGACAATAGGGTCATACTATCTTGCAATATAACAATGACGCTATCCTTAAAAAATGCCTGGCCTGTTTCCGCAAAATAATACCCTTTATTACTTTGCAATTTTGTTTCGTCTGATAATAGCACTCCTTTTGTAAAATAAGTGGCGACTCTGGTTTTTAAATTATACTGCAGTAAATTGGTGAAAAGGGTTTGTCCTTTATGCTTTAATACAATCTTTCCAATGAAATCAGCGATTCCTTTTTCTCCGTCGAATTTTAAACTGTCACCAAAGATCTGTAAGCTATCTCCTTCCACTATTCTGACATGTCCGATGGCAGTCATTTTATTATCTTCGATGATAGCGGAATCGCAGAGCAGGTAAGTATTCTTATGTCTCACCAATACATCGTGAGATAAATATTGTATTTCAGTTGATTCTCCCCTTTCAAATCGCAACAAATCTGCGTGAATGACATTTATTTTATCTCCCGTTGTATCCTGTTGTGCTATTGCTGAATATGCATACAGCAAAATCAGAAGTAACAAAGAAATTCGAGCAACGATTCTCATCATGTCTATTTAATGCAATTCATTTATACTAACGTGTAACATATCAGCCGCTTCTTCTCCAACAAGACTTCCGATTGCAACTCCCATGCCTCCCATTCTTACTGCTACAGCTATATGATTCGAAATCATTTTAATAATTGGTTTTTTCTCTGGACCCAAACCGAGGATTCCTGACCATTGATCCGTTATTTTAAAATCATCATTGGCTAATATATTATCTTTTACAAATTCCAATAAGAATGATTTTACATTTTCATTGATTCCAAATTCATCTGTAAATTCAGTTTCAAGTTCTCTGTTCCGTCCTCCACCAATCAACAATTTTCCATCCAGATCTCTCATGTAAACATAACCACGATCCATATGAAAACAACCTTTCAATTTTAATGATTTAGTTGGCTGTATCATTAGCACCATATTCCTTGCTGCCTGAACTTGCAATTCTGGTAATAATTTTTTAGCAAAGCCATTCACACAAAAAATCAATTTTCTAACTGAAAAAATTGTTTGATCCTGCAATTCGATATTCACGAATTTCTCCTGTTCATGCCACGATTGTAATTTTGCTCCAAACAAAATCTTTCCTCCTTTATCAGAAAATAGTTTAGAAAGTACTTCAATCATTTTTACCGGATGAAGTCCTGCTTCATGTTTATTTGCAACCAGGTGATCAAATCCCTTTAGACCAAATTCTTTTAATTTTTGATCATCGAAATGAAAGTAGTTTTCCAGTCCAGTGTATTCATGAATTTTAGCATTCAGATTTTGTATTTCTTTTTCACCAAAAGCTAAACTCGAGTGCGCAGGATGTATCAATTCAAATCCACCATCCCGTTTCAGATCGATTGCATGAGAACCGGTATAGTGAAGTAATTTTTGAATTCCATCATATCTTCTTTTGAAAAGTGAAAAGACTTTTGACTCATCATGATGTTGAAGATCGTCCAACAATTCAGATGGACTTCCAAAACAGGCAAACCCCGCGTTTTTTGTACTGGCACCTAATGGCAAATAATGTCTTTCGAGAATTATTACCCTCATTGCCGGATCTTTTTCCAAAAGAGAAATGCCTGTACACAAGCCAACTATACCAGCACCGATGATGGCAACATCAACATCATGGAAATAAATGCTTTTTTCCCAATAGCTTAGATTCGACACAGTTTTTCTCTAATTGACTACAAAAGTAAGAAGAGGCTAAAGGCTTTAGGCTATAGGCTCAAGGAAATTACCATTTTTCACTGTTTTAAATTAAATTAGGATTCTCCTTAAAAATTATAATTTTTTGTAAAAATATTGGCCAACAACCGAAATTTATCCCACAGAATTGCCGGAACCTTCATTCTAATAGCCTATTTTTCCACTTTAATTACAAAATCATGATTCAACGCATACAAACGATCTGGCTTCTCGTAGCTTCCATTTGTTTTTTATCTGAGTGGATTCCTTCCATCATTATGGTTAAAACACTGACTCCGGATGATGGATTATTTGCTGATAAGGCTTTATACACAGCTGAAAGCATGCCTTTAATGTTTGGTTCTGCCTTATCAGGAATACTGGCTTTGATTTCTGTTTTTTTATACAAGGAAAGAACTTTTCAAATTCTGATCTCGGCTCTCTCCAGTTTATTACAGTTGATTCTTACCATTGGAGGTTGCATAATCATTTTATACAGGTCCAATAAATTAAATGATTTCAGTCCGGATATAGGTTTTTTCTTAGCTATGGCAGGAATCGTATCTATATGGCTGGCTTCAAGAGCAATACGAAGAGATCAGGAATTGATCAGATCGGCGGATAGATTGAGGTGATCGAATTAGGAGATAGGAAATTAGGGGAATAGGGGATTAGGTTTTTAACGAAGTAGGAAATAAGATTGCTATCTACTTATTGATTCATTATTTCCCACCAAATGAGGGAAGACTTTTTAGTAATTTGGTTTTTAAGCTCCTTATAAATTAAGACAACTCTATAAATTGTCAACTGCACTTATCATCTTTATTAAAAATCCAAACATAGGACAAGTCAAGACCCGCTTGGCGAAGGAAATTGGAGATGAACAAGCGCTAGAGATCTATCTCGAACTGTGTAGACTAACAAGAGTAGTAATTCATGATTTTCCTGGGACAAAATATCTTTTTTACAGTGATGAAATCATTTCAGATGATGATTGGGATCCTGTTTTATTTATTAAGCAACTGCAATCAGGAAGGGATTTAGGTGAGCGAATGAAAAATGCATTCAGTTCTGTTTTTCATAAGAATGAAAAAATAATCTTAATTGGAAGTGATTGTCCTTATTTGAAGTTAACTCATCTGAACGAGGCTTCGCAAGAATTGAACAAGGTAGATTGTGTTATCGGTCCTGCTAAAGATGGTGGATATTATTTATTGGGATTGAGCTCGATGATAGATGAGCTATTCATGGATAAAAAATGGAGTAGTAATCTTGTGCTTCTACAAACCCTAAAAACTTTAAATGAAAAAAATCATTCCGTATCACAGTTAGAAACTATGGAGGATATTGATACCATC
>JAYVIT010000194.1:0-3197 GCA_043769965.1 Saprospiraceae bacterium | reverse complement strand
CTCAGGAAGCAGAAACGGTTTAAATTATAATTGAACTTATTTAAATAAAAATGAATAAATATTATCTCGGTATTGATCTTGGCTCTACGACATCTAAAGCGGTAATTATTAATGAACAGGATGAAATTATTGGACGTGGCATAACAAATACGCGCGCTAATTATGCAGTAGCCGCGGATATTGCCAAAGATGAAGCAATATACAATGCCAGGTTTTCCATTTTAAAAAAGAGACTGGAGAATGAAATTAAAACTACAACTCAATACGAAAAATATATCCACGATTTGGAGAGTGTTTTTAAATACGAACAATTCAAAATACGATTAGATAAATTGGGTGAAGAGTTGGTAAAAACATGCATGGCGTTTTTCAAAAATGAAGAAACACAGGAGAAATTTCTCGGTCATTTAAGAACAATCCGAAAAAGATTTAAACCGGTAATCAAACACGATTATTTATACAACAATCTTGGAGCCAAGAATCAATTTTTCCGCGACATCGTTTCTGAAAAATACAATGAGGAAGTAAACAAACTGGACATCTCCCTTTTCGAACCCCTCATGACGGTTTGGGATAAAAGTATCAGCCCAGCTGAAAATCAAATTATTTCATTCGATTTTAAAGAACTCATTCATAAAGCGATGAATGATCTCAATGAGAAATATCAAAATATTCCGGAAACTGCAGACATCGCATCAGGCAATTTCGAAGCAGAAATTAATTTGCTGAAAGGAAATTACAAGCAAATCTCTGAATCACTTCAAGAACACATTGATGAAATTGCAGACCTGGAATTTGATATCTCAAACATGACTGGCACCGGTTATGGTCGTGCACTTCTTCCATTTCCTGAAAATTGCATTCGTTCAGAAATACTATGTCATGCTTTTGGTGCTCATGCCGTTTTTCCAAACACACGCTCCGTTCTTGATATCGGTGGACAAGATACCAAAGCAATCCAGGTCGATAAGTATGGTTTGGTTACCAGTTTTCAAATGAACGACCGTTGTGCCGCTGGTTGTGGAAGATATCTGGGTTATATCGCAGACGAGATGAGCATTTCGATTAATGAGCTTGGACCCATGGCATTGCTGGCTGAAAAGGAAGTCAATATTTGTTCGACTTGTACAGTATTTGCAGGAGCAGAATTACGTGAACTAACTAATTTAGGTGAAAAGCGTGAAGACATCCTGGGTGGTTTGCATAAAGCAATCATCATGCGTGCAATGTCTTTGATTGCAAGATCAGGAGGCGTATTCAATGAATTTACATTCACAGGAGGTGTTGCAAGAAATCCAGCAGTTATAAAATACTTGTCCCAATTAGTCAGAGAAAATTATGGGGATGGAATCACTATTAATATTCATACTGATTCCATTTTTATGGGAGCATTGGGAGGAGCAATGTTTGCCAGAAGAAATTTGAATGTAGATCTGCCTGCATTAAAAAAAGAAACTGTTGAGGTGGATTAACTAATTAATAAAATGAATTTAAAAATGAAATCTCAGATTTTAACCATGGGCATTGATGTCGGAAGTAATTATATCAAACTCGTGTTGATGGATTATTCTGATTCCCCTGAAATTCTGGAAAGTCAGATAGAAAAAATCCGGAAGAGAAATCCTACACAACTTGCGGAAGAAATGATTCAGGGAATGTTGCAAAAATTTAATTTGAAGTATGAACATATTGCTTACCTCGCGACAACAGGCGAAGGCGATTTAGTAAAGCGCAAGCGCGGACATTTCTATGGAATGACCACGCATGCAAAAGGAGCAAACTATTTTTTTCCTGAAGCAAAAACAGTAGTTGATTTAGGCGCATTATATGTGCGTGCTATTAAAATCTCACCGGATGCACGAGTACAAGATTATAAAATGACAGGGCAGTGTGCATCTGGTTCAGGTCAATTCATAGAAAATATTTCCCGTTATCTGGGATTGTCCATCGAAGAAGTCGGTGATATTTCAATTCAGGCGGATAGTCCGGAAGTTTCTTCCGGAATTTGTGCAGTACTTGCAGAAACTGATGTAATCAATATGGTATCCCGCGGCATTTCAACGCCCAACATCATTAAAGGAATTCATATTTCAATTGCCAACCGGATCATCAAATTAATGAGTTCTTTGAAATCCGAGTCACCGATTATTCTAACCGGTGGTATGGCTTTAAATAAAGGAATATTACAAGCACTGGAAGAGCAACTTAAAGAAACCGGAAAAAAATTTGAAGTTAAAACACATCCTGAAGCGGTATATGCAGGAGCAATTGGAGCTGCATTGTGGGGAGGTTATCGGCATATTAAACTCAAAGAAAAGCAAGCCGTACTAGTATAAAAAATAAAACGTATGCAAACGCTTGAATCAAAAATAGAAATAGGAACAGTGATGCCAAACATCGCTTCCATGTTACAACGCAATGTTCAATTGTTTGGTGATAATCATGCTTATAGTGAAAACAGACACGGAACATATGAAAGCATAACATGGAAAAAGTTGTACGATGATATTTTGAATATTGCTTTCAACCTGAGACGATTTGGTTTTACCCCGGGTGATAAAATGATCATTTATTCACCGAATCGTTTGGAGATGCTGGAGTTGGAATTGGCTGTTATGGCATCGGGTGGAATTGCTGTTCCTATTTTCGCATTTTTCCACAAGGAAACAGCCGAACTACTGATCAATCATTCTGAAGCGCAGTATGCTGCCGTTGCAGGCAGCCTGCAGTTAAGTCGCATTGACGACATTCATGTCAAATCTATTTTTGTATTTGACAAAACAGATAAACCTGTTTACTCAAATCAATTTGATTTTTCAGAATTGCTGACTAAGACAAATGATACAAATTTTTCTTTGAGTATTCATGATGATCCGGAAACTATTTGTCTGAATATGTATACTTCAGGAACCATGGGTGTCCCAAAATGCGTGCAACTTTCGCATAAAAATATTTTGTCACAGCAGGCTGCTTTAGAAAAAATCTGGAAACTGGATAACAAGGACCGCTTCTTATCCTACTTGCCCTGGCATCATAGTTTTGGAGGAATCTTTGAATTGTTTTCTGCATTGTACAATGGTGCTGAACTTTCACTTGAATCCGGATATGGAAAGGATCCCAAGGTGATCATGGAAAACTGGAAAATGATTCAGCCCACTATATTTTTTAGCGTACCCAAAGTGTATCAATCATTGGTT
>JAYVIT010000193.1:0-2893 GCA_043769965.1 Saprospiraceae bacterium | reverse complement strand
TGCAATTGAGAAAAAATTTGAAAGTGATCAAGAAATCTCGACAATATATATCCCTTTACTAGCGGATATGGATGGAGACTGTATCCCTGAATTCATTATCCCTGAATATTATTTCAGAAAAATACTCATTATCGATTCAAAAACAGGATTAACAAAATGGGAAATCAGTACTCCATTTCTTTCTTATATTTTAAGCAGTATTGCAATTGCAGATTTGGATAGTGACGGGATACCTGAGATATTCTTAAAAGCAACAGATGATGCTCAAGTCCCTTTAAACATCCGTGGGAAATTGATGTGCTATAATGCAGATGGTACTATTAGATGGATTTCTGACCAAAGATTTGATTTTAATACTTTTCTAATTAGCAGCAAACTTGCTTTGGCAGATTTTAATCAGGATGGAATACCGGAGATTTATGTATTTAATAAAATATTCAATGCCCAGACGGGAGTCATGCTGGCAGATGGTGGAAGTAATGGTATTGGTTTAGAAAGTGCCCATGGATTTTCGCCAGAAGCAATTCCAATTGCAGCACAGTTGGATAATGATCCATCAGATTTGGAATTGGCTGCCGGAAATACGATCTATAAAATAAAAATCATAAATGCGAATGGCATGATTAGTAATAGCATGATAGCTCACAATATTGAGGTAGATGGATTTTATAGAGATGGTTTTACGAGTGTTGCTGATATCAATGCTGATGGAATGTTGGATGTAATAGTGACTACTCCGGAAATAATTGATAAGGCATTGCTTTATGCTTATACATTTTCAAGTGGAATACCTACGCTAATAGCAAAAGCTTATCCTCCAAGTTTGGATATTCGTATAGGTCCTGCCTTAATAGGTGATATTAATGGTTTAGGCAAGCCTTCTATTTTATTCTCCATGGCTTCCAGAATATTCTCTTACTCTTACGTCGGTTCTATCACATTTCAGGAGGATTGGTCACAGATTACCACAAATTTATCCGGTTTTGCAGGTTTGACCATGTTCGATTTGAATAGTGATGGGATACAGGAAATCATATTGAGTGATGCAACTTACATCCAGGTATTAAATGGATCTTTAAACCCGCCAAAAGAAATCGCAAAAATCAATTGTTTTTCTAATTCTGGAAATGCCTTTCCTGTAGTCGGTGACATTGACAACTCAGGTCATTCAAAAATGTGTATTCCCTGTGGAACTATAGATAGGTTTTGGAGAGGTAAGCTCACCATCTTCGGTCCCCCCGACTCCCTCCCCGACTGGGCACCTGCAAGGGGTATTTGGAATCAATACAACTATCATGTGCTGAATATTAATGATGATCTAACGGTACCAAGAGTTCAAAAAAACAATGCGACCTACAAAAACGGAAAATACAATAATTTTTATGTGCAGGAATCTCTGCTCGATAGTAATGGTATGTATTTAAAGAGAGTTGCAAGCCTCACCGGAAAAATCAAATCAGTAAATTATAATTCAATTAATGATATATACACAGTAACATTTGATATTTACAATCGCGCAGATGCATCTGCAAGAGCGGATTCCAATTTACCCGTTTCGTTTTACAATGGTGATCCTGCAACTACAGGCATATTGATCGGAGTATATCATACTTTGATAAAAATTGAACCCGGCGATAGTTTGATGAATTTACAATACACATTTACCGCATCGAATCTAAGCGATCTTTTTATGGTGATCAATACTACACGGAATAAAACAGGAGCATTTGATCCAATAGATTTTACGATTTCGGAATGTGATTATACGGATAATGCATTTCATACGATGGTTTTGCCAAAGGATGAGAAAGTAAATCCATGCCATACAAATACAATTGATTCTAGTCTATGCTATATAAAGGAAAAATACCCCATTTCAAAATTTGCCATTGAAAAAAAATTTGAGAGCCGGGATTCTGTCTTTCCTATGCAAATTCCATTACTAGCAGATATTGATGGAGACTGTATTCCAGAATTTATTATATCTTCTCAAGATAACACAAAAATTCTAATAATTGATACCAAAACTGGATCGACAAAATACGAAATTAATACCCCTTATGAACTTGTATCTCCTGGCGCAATGGCGATTGCAGATGTAGATGGCGATGACATTCCTGAAATATTCCTTAAGTGTGGGACTTCAGCACAAACTCCTCCAAATATTAGTGGAAAACTTATTTGTTACAACCTGGATAATAGCATAAAATGGATTTCAGATCAGCAATTTGAACATAGTTTTAGTAATCCAGTTAGCGGAAAGCTTGGTTTGGCGGATTTCAACCAGGATGGGATTCCAGAAATTTATATCAATAATAAAATTTTTAATGCCCAAACGGGTATCAAATTAGCTGAGGGAGGTCTCAATGGTTTAGGCTCAGGGAATACAATAAATTTTTCATATGAGGGAATTACTATAGCTGCGCAGCTGGATGGGGATTCAACCGATTTAGAACTTGCTGCAGGATATACTGTGTATAAGGTAAAAATCACCAATCCAAATGGTATGTTAGGCAATAGTATGACTCCAATGAATATTAAGGTGGACAATGCTTATAGAGATGGGTATACTACTTTGGCAGATATCAATTTAGATGGAATGTTAGATATTGTGGTAACTTCTCCTGGATTCTCAAATAGAGCGCTAGTATATGTTTATACCTTATTAAATGGAATACCCAAACTTATCGGTAAAGCCTATCCCCCGGGTGTTGTTAAATATACTAATATTGGACCGGCTTTCATAGGAGATATCAAAGGTTCGGGTGAACCTTCAATTGTCATTGCAAGAGATTCAACATTACAAAGCTATTTTTATGATGGTACAGCAACTTTACAAGCGCTTTGGACAATGACAATCAATGTTATAGGTGGTTACTCTGCATTGACCATG
>JAYVIT010000192.1:0-7367 GCA_043769965.1 Saprospiraceae bacterium | reverse complement strand
ATGCTTTTTTTAATTCGGGAAAATATTCCCTATGCAATTTGACCAGATTGAAATCAGAACCATCTGCTGTATTAATGTATAGGTCATAAATTTTGTCCTTATAAATATCCAGTTCACTATTTCCAAATTCCTTATGAATCAATGAAGTTGCTGAATGCAATGCTTTACGTACCCGTAATCGGTATTTGGATTGGAGATCAGAAAAATAATCCTCCATAGAGTTCCATTCCGGTGATACGTTCAGAATCATAGAAGGCTGAATAAAAAAGCGGTGAAAATATTTCAACATAGAATCAGCAGAATCATCAAACTTTTGCGTAAGCGGCAATTCTTTTATCAAGCAAACAGATGCATGATCAATTGAGTCTAAATTTTGAAATAATGTTCTAAGGATTTGATTTAATAGATCCTGCAACTCCTCATATTTGATCACTGGTTTGTATGCAAATCCAAAAGTACCTGTTGCTAAAAGATTACCGCAAATCAGCGTAACAAAATCCACTTTGCGGGCAACTATTTTTTTCAGATGTCTATACATACATGAAAACAAACTATCCCTGGGTAGTTTTTCCAATTGCAATCGTTCCGCTGCATTGAATGGTATTAATTGGAAGTAAAAACCGGCAATCAATTGATCTGAATTATACACTAACACATACCTGAAACTCATATTTTCAGGATGAAAGGTTTCTAGTGTCTGGAGGTATTTGGACGACAACAACAAAGAATTGCTCTGCAATTCATCCCAGGCACCCGATATTTCACCTACTGAATGATACAGTGTGAATGAATAGTTTTTGTCTAGATGGAAAGTTTTCAAGGCAGGTTTAAAATGCAAAACTAATAAACCATAAAGAAAATCAATGGTTCAAGCTAATCTCTACGAAATCAATAAAAAATCGGCGAAAGCTGGTAAATTTGTGATCAATTTCTTCTTTATAAGCTGATGAAGTACCAAATACTGATTTTTCTGGCATTTTCTCTCATCTTGATCTCCTGTGTTTCAACTTCACGGTACCAGGCTTTAACTTCTCAGAATGAACAACTACAATGGAGCAAAACCGAATTGAAAAAAGAAAATGATAGCTTGAAAATACTTGCCAGTGAATTGGCATTGACGAAAGAACAGCTAGAAAAAACTGAAAATGTACTTATCGAATTTTATATGAAGTACGAGGGCAAATCTCCGGCAACTGAATCCATAATTTCTAAAAGTAACGAAAGCCAATGGGATACTGTCCAATCTGAGATGAATGCCTTACTAAAGGAAAATTCAATCTTACAAGATAAAATAACTACGTATGAATCCGAATTGGCCGAATTGGAAAATCAATTATCAAATCACGAAAATAAACAAGCAACAATTAAAGAAAAAAATAAATCCATTGATCTACTTACAAAACAATGGGATGATGCTAAATTGATTCAACAGAAATTAAAAACGGAATCAGCAAATAAAGATATTGATATAAATAAGCTAAAAAAAGAAGTTGCTAATTTAAAAGCCGAACATTCGGATATTCAAAACCTGTCAACTCAAAATCAATTTCTCATCGATTCACTTCACTCTGAAATACAATACCTGAGTATAAAAAATCAAAGTCTATCTCTTCAAATTTCAGACTTAAATGAAAAATTGGAAGAAACCGGTAAAATCTATAGAGAAAAACAAAATGAAGAACTCATCAAACTTCAAAAAGAAATTACAGATCTGAATTTCAAACAACATTCTCTAGTGAATGAAAACAGATTACTTCTGGATAGTCTATATATGCGGACAAATGAATTAACTACTTATCAACAAAGTCTTGAAGAAAGCAAACTGCTGGTAACCCAACACAAAATTCAATTGGATGAAAAATCAAAAAAGAAAGATAACTCCGAACAAAGGGCCCAATTAGAAAAACTGAAATCTGACCTCACATTGAGTGAAAAAAGTCTCAGCGCATTAAATGATGTCATTGATTCGAAAAACAAGAACATCGTATCCTTAAATAAGGATATCGCCAACAAGAATGAAGAAATCGCTTTTTTAACATCAAAATTAACGTTAAGTGAATCATCCCAAAATGCTACACTTGAAAATGAATTAGCTGCAAATAAAGAAGAAAATTCAAAAATCGAAAAACAAATCCAACTTATTGAATCGGAAAAAGAAACGCTCATCAAGAACCTAAACCAACTTAAGGACGAGAATGAAAAATACAACTCAAATAATCGTTTACTAAATGATGAATTGGTTTCAAAAAATAATCAAATCGAAACGCTGAGCTTAAAGCTTTCTGAGAAGTCCACACAAGAAGAAAATACCACCCAACTTGAACCATTGAAAGACAGTATTTCTTCACTTCAAAACGAAACAATTCGATTAAAGCATGTCAACAAATCGCTTGAATCGGAATTAAATAGAAATCAAAATATCTTGTCTATCAGAAATACAATGATTGATTCATTGAAAAAAGTAATTCTGGTTTATAATAATAAAATAAAAGAAAATACATCAGATGAAGATGCTGTAAATAAACTCAAGTCAGACTTATCAAAAACCAAAAACGAGAATATCAAGCTAAGAGCACGAGTTGATTCCTTAAAAGTAAGCAAAACACAAAGTCAATCTGTTTCCAAACCAAAGATTGCTGGTCTTTCTGCCATTCTAATTCAAAAAATAAAGTCTTTTACAAATGAATATAATTCAGTTGGAGTCACAAGCTTTATTGAAAATTCTGGAATGAATATCATTTTGCCACAATCTTACGTTTTCGAGGGCGAAACTATTGCTATGTCACAGGCAGGATCGGAATTAATCACAAAATTGAGTTCAATACTTAAACCTTATCCAAATCTAAAACTAAACTTAACAGGTTTTGGCGCTAATGATGCGAATGGATTAAAGTCCTTTGAAAATAGTTTTAGACGTGCAAACACGATATATAAATTAATGAGCGTATCCGGAATAAATTCTAATGTTTTAAAATTGGGATCTGTCCTCGATAACAAACACAGTAATCAAAAACTTCCTCCATCAGGAGTTGAATTAACCATCCATGCTGAATAATAATTTAGTTTTCCCCATTCTGCTGATGCTGGTTATTTGTTTTTTGATAAATCCAGTCAGCTTTGCACAAGTGCGTTGTGATATTCTGAAAAATTCATATCAAGCTACCAGTAAAACTCAACCAAATAATTATTTTAAAAACAGAAGCAAACACAGCTTCCAAATTGTATTTCACATCCTGTATTCCAATGAAGAAGAAAATATTGGGTTTAGCCAAATCCTTTCTCAAATAGAGGTATTGAATTCAATATACGATAAGGAGGTGAACAAACAGGATTTGAATATCCCATCTGCGTTTAGACATTTAAAAACAAATCCCGATATTCATTTTTGCTTGGCAAACAAAGATCCAAACGGCCAAACATCTTACGGTGTTACACGGACACAAATAAATAATATTTCAATTGCCTGCAAAAAAGAATTTGGCAAAAGAAGCATCATGCACAAATCACTAGGTGGCTTAGATATTTGGAATCCGGATCAATATATCAATGTGTTTGTAGTCAATCGCGATGATTGTGATGTACTCGGAGAAACCATTTATCCCTGGGATGCAACAAATGAAGAAGACGGAATCATTCTTGATTACAGAGCAGTTGGTTTTATTGGTGCAGCTACGTCAAATTATCCATTTCATCAGGGTAAAACATTAGTACATGAAATGGGGCATTATTTCGGATTGAAACATTTATCAGATGGCGCTACTAATTGTCAGAGTGATGATCTTGTTGCCGATACACCTCCACAAGACACGGAATACTTTAAATGTCCCACATATCCACAAAGCAGATGTGGCAACATTCTTATGACCATGAATTACATGTGTCTTGTCAACGATCCATGTATGCATCTATTTACCAAAGACCAGGTCACAAGGATGCATATGATTATCGATCAATACAGAAATAAACTTCTTAATTTTCCATGTATTGGAAAAACTGATACTTCTATCAATCAACTTATCTGGTTATACAATGAAGGATTTTGGCAAATTAAAAGCCCTGATAATCTACCTTGGAAAGGAGTATTAGAATTATTTGATATTACCGGTCGTTTGATGTGGAGTGGAACTGTAAAAGAAACTATTTCCATTAGTATTCCACAAGTTGGAATGAATTTATTGTCCGGTGTTTATTTTCTCCGCATTCAGCATGATTCACAACTTAAAATTTTTAAACTAATAAAATATTCATGAAGACATATTGTAAAATTCAATTCCATTTTTTATCTGCGGCAATTCTTTTAATGATTGGTTGCAGTACTCAAAAAGAAACATTAAGTTCAAAGCAATTTGAAATTAAACATTGGTTGACTATAGAAAAACATCCATGCTTTGGCCATTGTCAGGTTTTCAAACTTTCTGTATACCGCAATGGACTGGTTATTTATGAAGGCAAAGAATATTTGGAAAAGAAAGGAGTCTACTTTAGTGAATTGAGCAGTGAAAAAATGAATAAATTAAAACGCCAAAGTGATCCACTCTCATGGGCTAATTACAAAAATGAATACATGGTCAATATAGCGGATCTTCCCTTAACGGAGTTGGATTATTTTGATATCCATGGTGCAAAAATCAAACACATAAAAGCAAATTCAAATTTACCGGATCCGCTGCATACGCTTTCAAAAACTTTAATTGAATTGATCTCATCAGAATCCTGGACACAGATTCAGAAAAAACCGGACATGGTAAATCCTGAAATCATCAGCAACGAGCTCGTTGTTGACATGGATTCCAGCCTGACCAAAGAAATGCTTGAAGAAGAGTTCCTTCTGTATGATTTCAAAGCATTACAAAAAATATCTGCATATATGAATCTCTGGAGCTTTCAATACAATGAAGATAAAATCGGTAAATATGAAATGCTGATTATGTTGCGAAAAAAAAATGGCATCAGGAGTGTAAACTTCAATCGGAAATTATTACCGAGAGAAGAATAGGCAATTGGCAATTGACAAAATTATTTACAGGAACCTTCTCATTCCTTCATTCTTTCATTCTTTCATTCCTTCTACTACAGCCTATAGCCTATTTTTCCAGCTTCTCAACATAATTCAGAATCTCTTCATCATTTGCAGGATCAATTTGGGTACCGGTGCATTCTTTATGAAACCAGGTCATTTGTCGTTTGGCATAATTGCGTGTATGCTGTTTGATTAAATCAGTTGCATCTTTCAATTTTAAATTACCATCGAGAAATGAAATGATTTCTTTATATCCAACCGTGTCCATTGCCTGAGTATTTCTAAATTCAAGTAATGATTGTGTTTCATCTACCAATCCATTTTCTATCATTTGATCTACTCTTTGATCAATGATTTTATACAATTCATTTCGCTCAGGCATCAGAGTTAATTCTGCAATCGTGTAATTTTTATCTTCTTGTTCACTACCGGTTTGAAATGAAGAAAATGGTTTGCCTGACATTAAAAATACTTCAACTGCCCGCGTTAGTCTGCGCGGATTATTTAAATCCACCGATTGATAATACTCCGGATCTGTGATACTGATAAATTTTTGCAATCCATCAATACCATTCTTATCAAACAGATCCTGAACGACCATTCGAATTTCTTTAGTCGAAACAGGTAAATCATTTAGTCCATGAAGAATTGATTTAATATACAATCCAGAACCACCACATAATATCAATCTATTATGAACTTTAAATAACTCATCTATTAACTTGCTTGCTTCCCGCTCATATTCACCTACATTATAGTTCGCGTCAATATCCACATGATCAATAAAATGATGTTTCACGGATTGCAGCATCAAATTATTTGGCTTAGCAGTACCGATATTAACCTGTTTGAAAACTTGTCTGCTATCTGCAGAAATAACCGGACAGGACCATTTCATGGCCAATTGGTAAGCCAGATTTGATTTTCCACTTGCAGTTGGGCCGTCAATAACGACCAAAGTATTTTTCATCCTTGAACTCCAAAATTAAGCCAAATGATTAATTTTACAAATATTTAGGTGAAGAAGGCTATAGGCTGTAGGTATTAAGAAATCAATAATCATTTCTAAACTTGTCATATTATAAAATAAAGTACAAAATCCAAATTACTGATCTTTTTCTACAGCCTACAGCCTAAAGCCTTCTTACTACTTATCGATATCTAAATACTAATCGTGAATGGTATATCAAATTTTTAAAATCTGGGCACAACTTGCATTCAGTTTGTATTTCAGAAGAATTTTTATTTCCGGATCTGAAAATATTCCGAAAAAAGGAGCTGTCTTGATTCTGGTCAATCATCCAAATTCTTTTTTAGAACCCTGTGTTATTGCCGCATTTCAACATCGGAACCTTCATTTTTTAGTAAGAGGCGATATGTTTGAAAAAAAATGGTTGAAACCAATTTTGACATCAACCAATCAGATTCCTATTTACCGGTTTAAAGATGGCTTTGAGAAATTGAGAAGTAACAAAAGCACCTTTGATCAGGCTTACAAAGTATTAGCGGAAAAACATACACTCTTGATGTTTCCTGAAGCCAGTTCAGAATTGGTGAAATATTTGAGGCCATTGCAAAAAGGAGCCTCACGATTAGCACTTGGGGCTTTTGAAGAAAACAATGTCGATGAATTAATTGTAATACCAACCGGTATTCACTATTACAATGCTCCAAAAAGCAGAAACGATGTGGTACTTAAATTTGGTGAAGCATTAAGTATGAAAAAGTGGATTCTGGACAATACACAAACTGAAGACAAATTGAATGCTTTAACTGCATATTTTCAAAATGCGATGGACAAAGTGATCATTTCCATAAATCCAGAAAGGCAGGAATCCATTTATGATGATGCCTACTTACTTGCAGAAAACGATCAGTTGAAATACTCAAGCTCTGGTGTTCTTAAAACCGAAGAGGGATATGCCATGATGAATAAATTAATTACTTCATTAAATCAATTGTCAGAGAATGCATTTAAAGAACTTGGTAAAATGATCATCAAGTATAAGGGAACTTATGATGATTTGAAATCCTTTGACAGTTGTGTAAAACTTGGCGTAATTGAAAAAATCAAAATCCTAATTTATCTTTTACTTTCTTTTATCATTGGATTACCGGGATTTATTCTATACTCCCCATCCTTTATCTTTTCAAAATATTTTACAAAAGCAAAAATTAAACATATCACTTTTTATGCACCGGTCCGGATTGCATTCAATATGGGAACACATATTTTCAATTCAATTATTTTGTATTTCATTTTGATCCCATTTTTAAGTTTGGGCCAATTCATCCTGCTCTTTGTGTTTCTACAAATTTCATTATATTCATTTGGTATTTTTATGGA
>JAYVIT010000191.1:0-2428 GCA_043769965.1 Saprospiraceae bacterium | reverse complement strand
CCTTCTAGTTTTATAATTTCACATTTGAATAAAATCCGGTCTAAAAGGGCAGTTGTTAATACTGGATCTTTAAGCACATCAGTCCATTCTTTTGGTGATTTATTGGTTGTAATGACCAGTGAAGTTTTATCATGTAGTTCATTGATCAAATTAAAGAAAGCCACTGAATCTTGCTGTGTTACCGGAAACATCATAATATCATCAATAACAAGTAAGTGAGATCTAATGATTCGTTGATATTCAACGGCGGCAGATTTTGTAATCTCTTTCATTTTCAACACCTTGATTAATTCTTCCATGGTTTTAAAATAAGCTCTGTATCCTTTGTCTATAGCATCAAAACAAAGACCTCCGGCAATGAAGGTTTTGCCAGTTCCGGAAGGTCCCATTAAAATAACATTGAAGTTTTGTTCCAACCAACTCAATTCCCTTAATTGATTTAGTTGTTTTTTGTCCAGACCATTAGAAAAACTGTAGTCGTAGAAGTCAAGATTATAGGCCAATGGCAAACGTGCATGCTTCGTTCTCTTTTCCAAGTCTTTTTGTTTTCGGTGAAAAATTTCTTTGTCCATAAGCATTTTGATGAGCTCTAAGTAACTGGCCTTTTGCGATTCGGCATTTGCAATTACTTCATCAAAATTTGCTGATAGAGCGGTTAAATGTAATTGTTTACATTGATTTTTAATTAAATCTGTTTTAGTCATACGTTTTAATTTAATGGGTTAATAATTTTTTCATAATCGTTTATATCCCTTTTTTGAGGAGTCTGATAGGCTTTTTCAAGGTTATTTTTATTCAATAGCACAATTGATTTTTCTTTTATAATTGGTTTTGATTGATCAATAAACACCATCAACGCTTGTTCAAAGTCAATACCATTGAACAATTGATTAGTAATGCAAAAAACAAGTGTTGTATCTGCTACTTGTTGATCTGCACCGGAGTTAACTAATGCTCTGATAATAAATTGTAATTGATCTCTGGTGTATCGTGGATATGTCTTTTTGATAAGCTTCAAATATTCAACTGCCAATTCATTATTTGTAAATCGAGTAGATAGTTCACTGATCAATTCATCAATGCTTTTTGAAGTATCTCGTTTGTGGCTTGAATTGGCTATCGTTTGGCCGGTCAATAGGCTTAGCGTATGGGCGCATAGGAGTTCATCCTTCAAGTTAAAGATCTCAATGCAGTTGTCTATTTGTTTAATTTTTACTTGCGTTCCTGGACCTTGATAAGTACCCATGGGCAGGGTATAAAAATTACTTTTATATGCAATGGTATTGGTTTTACGTACGTGGTACATTCTGTTTTCTTTATTTTCTATGATTAATGGCGTGTAAGTTTTGAGATGCGGTTTCTCAATTATAAATGCGTTATAGGGTGATTCTTTAGTGTAATTATGAGCCAGATGATTAGCTGTTCGTCCAAGCCAGGCTAATGCCTCCGTGTTTAATGTTTCCAATTCTGAATAAACTCTGTTGCAAAGAAAATTTTTCTTCACATATTGAATCACATTTTCCACTTTGCCTTTGCTTTCGGGATCTGCTTTTTTACAAAAATGAAGGTTGAATTTTCTAGATTTAGTGTATTGCTTAAAAGTGGATGTCAGAATTAAATCGCCGATGTTCTCATCTACCAACATCGTTCGATCCTGATCATAAACAATGGTTTTAGGAATGCCTTCAAAAAAAGCAAATGCTCTTTCATGAGCTTGACAAACAGTTTGAGCAGTAAAAGGAACATCCGAAAACCAAATAAATTTCATCCTACTTCGTGACAGTACCATTGCAAAAAATCTAACTTTCTTTCGACTTCCGTTAGACTGTCGCATATTATACTCGCCAAAATCTACCTGTGCTTGTTCTCCGTATGGTAATTCTTCGACTGCAAAATATTCTCTCGTGAGCTTGACTAAAGGTATGTTATACTTCTGTCTTACAAACATCACAAAATTGTACACAGAGCGGCTGGTAACTTGAGGCAGATTCGGATGAAACTCCTTCAACCAATCATATATTTGGGCTGTCGAGGTATCAGGATAGTCTTGCAATTTATCCTTTACAAAATTCTCATAAGATGATAGGATTTTATTCCTTTCCTGTGAATTTGAAAGATACCTCTCATATTCCTGATCAGACATTTGAAGGTGTTTGTTCACCGTTCTGCAGTCCAATAATAAGTACTTTGCAATCTTTGAGGCAGTAAACCCCAAACGTGATAAATGATGTATTTTGTGATACATGAACCAGTTGATTAAATCCTTTTGTTTCATACCGATTGAGTTTTGTTTATCAATCGATATAAGACTATTATTTAACTCCCACTTCAGATGAGTTTAGCCCATGGGCTAAACTCATCTGAAGATTGGCTCATACATCCTTATTTTCCATTTTTACGACATTCCTGCTTTCCGATTTAACTACAT
>JAYVIT010000190.1:0-2620 GCA_043769965.1 Saprospiraceae bacterium | reverse complement strand
TTGAAATCGATTCAAATCGTTGGAACTATTAAATGACATCAAACCCTTATCCAACAGTACTTTCAAAGAACTTTTACTAAAAACGTTAGGACGCTAGTGTAGAACTATTATTCCTATAGTTCTTTTCGCATTTGAACTTTTTCCTTTTGATAAACGATATACGAATAAACGACAGGAATTATCACCATAATTATTACCGAAATAAAAAATGTAAGATTTAAAATGTCCTTAGGAAGAAAAATGGAGATGAAAAGTAGAATTAATCCCATCCAAAACCATAACCTTCCCGCTAATAGATGCGTTTTTCTCCATACCGTTTCACTTTCCAAAGTCCATGGTGTTCGTACTCCAATAAACCAATTTGGTTTAATAGTTCCCATGTAATTGCCTAAGACAGTAAAAAGTAAGATACAACCAATAAGGATTATCCTATCCAGATCAATATTGTATCCCAATGATTTTGTTATTATTAGTGAACTGATAACACCAAAAAATAAAATTATGGCGATCCTTAATTTGTAGTATGAAATTGAAAATAAATCATAGTTTTTCTTCCTTGGATCAATTTTAGGAAGAATCAACAAGAGCAGATAAATGCCAATACCTAATAACACGAGATAATATTTAGGACCATACCTGTCTACCTCTCCATCCAAATTCCAATGAGCAGGTAGTTGGTCAGGCAATCGTTTCCAGACAATTAATAAATAAGTGATTGGTGCAAAAAGTATTGCTAAAATTGGAAGCTCTTTTTTGAGAAATTTACTTACATCCATTGTTTTTATTTTTTAAATTGAATAATCCATTTTAAAATTTCGTCCATTACGGTCACATTCAAAGAGTAATACACAAATTGACCTTCCTTCACGCTCACAACTAATCCTGCCTGTTTCAATAAGTCCAGGTGATGAGATATGCTTGGTTTTGAAATGTTGAACTGATCAGCAATTTCGCCGGCGGTGAGGTCTTTTTTCTTCAATATTTCCAATATTTTCCTTCTCGTTGGGTCATTTAATGCTTTGAAAACAATATTCATTTTTAGATCTATATTAGATATTTAGACAAATGTCTAAATACTTTTTTGATAATCCAAGCTTTTTTATAAATTTTTTTTTGATCCAGCTTTAATTGAAAAGATGCAGGCTGGGAATATTAGGTATTATAACCAGTAATGAGAATGCAAAACGGAGTTTTGCTGACACCAGACGTAGGCGCAGCCTACGTCCGAGTGACAGGCAAACTCAAACCTATAAAGTGGGAGCCAACGAACATCCTATGAAATATAAAATAGAATTATAAAAAGTAGATTTACTTCTTCCTCCTCTCCATATCCTGCTTAATAATAAAAGCCAACTGTTCCGGATGCAGGTTCTTTCCGATTATTTTCCGCTCCTTATTCAGAACATATAATTCCGGAGTGATGTCCACAAAGTATTTTGCATAAATACTTTTATTTGTTGGATCGAACACGTTAATCCAAACATCAGTCTTATTCTTAACTACAAAATTCCTCCATTCTTGCTCTTTTGCGTTGAGTACAATCGCAAACACTTCCACACCTTTAGGTTTCCATTCTTTATAAAATGCAAGCAACTCGGGAGTTTCTTTTTGACAATGATCGCAATCCGGATCATACATGAATATTACAACATAATCTTCTTTCAATTCATATATTGACCTGGTTTTTCCATAAAAATCTGTGGAAACTACATCAGGTGCCTGACAGTTCAATAAACTTGATTTCATTTCTAGAACTTTCTTCTGAATTCCGATGAAATCTTTATCAGTTAACCAAAAAGCCAAATCCTTAGTGAAGTATTTATCCAGGATATGGACAAACACAGCTTCCCCATCCATCACTTTGGTTTTAGTGGGCTCATAATTTAATGCAATCCAATTACTGATAAACTGGAACATCTCTTTATTCACCAATGACTTCTGGATAACAATATCAGCCTGACGAATGATTGAATCCGGTTGCTGAGCTGTCAAATCGAGAATGAACCGTTTTAATTTATTAAAGATAACCGGAGTATGCAATAAACGCACATCGCTGAAATCTACATTATTCCAGAATGCATCACGGAATAATGCGACTTGTTTGGCAGTATCTAAATCACCATTTGCTTTCTTTACATCTACCAATTCCGGGTTTTGTCCCGCAGTTTTAAATTTTGTAAAAAATGATTTTGGATATTTTTTTTGAAAAGATTCCAACTGCTTCTTTTTTTCATTTTGGATTCTCTTTACTTCTTTGTCATACCATTCCTTAACAGAAACATCCTGAGGTTTTGCATTTTTAATAAGGTTCAGTGAATCCGTTTCTTTCTCTAACTTTAGCTGAAACTTTAAAGATTCATACAAGAGTTGATTGTCAATGGATGATTCAACTTTCATAGAACCAATCAGATCTGACTTTTTTGATGTCATACTAAAATGTTGCTCCTGATCGAGTATCAGATGCAAATTGCCATTGTCAGGAAAAATCAAGTAGTAGTATCCTGGTTTTAATTGACTTTTTCTTCTCAATTCAAACCGTCCTGTTGAATCAAGTTTTGCCGAGTCCTCGATAAAATTCCGTTCAGCATATACACCAATGAGTTTTGCAACACCACCTTTG
>JAYVIT010000189.1:0-17382 GCA_043769965.1 Saprospiraceae bacterium | reverse complement strand
TAGCCCCCTCCGAATATGCAATGGATTTGATGAGTAAAATATCTTGAAAATTCTTTAAAAAATTCTAAAATCGGGCCTTTGGCTGCAACTTGGGTTAAGTGCATGTGATAATCAAATGACAATTACAATTGAAGATTTACGTAAATGCGGACAAGGAAAAATTAATCGGAAAATTACAGCCATCGGTCCGAATGGAATTCAAGTTACAACTACTCAAACCATTTTGGTTGTCGGATGTGAAGCGCATTATCCTATTATCAAAATCATTTCCGGCACATCCAGTGATCCCAATAATGGAACTGCAGTAATACAACTCAATGCTGATCTTCATAGCAATTGTTATTCGGAACGATTGATCAGTTTGACTTATGAAATTGATGAGTTTAACGATGGTTCCGGCAAATACAATGGATTTGATTACAAGGTAGGACCACTTAGTGCCGCCGAACGAATATTAGGAATTACTCCTCAATTCACGGATAATCCTCGTGCTTTCCAAATTAATACTTCGGATGCTAGTGAACGCTATCCATTTGGAATTCACAGGATACGTTGGAAAGCAGAAGATGATTGCGGCAATATTAGTTATGCTGAACAATTATTCGAAACAAAAGATATAGTTGCAACGCATAACACCACGTCAGATAATCAACTTCAGATCATTCCAAATCCAAGTAATGGCAATGTTTTGATATCTTCTGAAAAAGAAATTGATAAAATAAAATTGATTACAGGTATTGGTTCTGTTTACCAGGAATACAAAATAGAAAACAAACATAATCTTGCATTAAGCAATTTGCCAGGAGGAGTATATTGGATTCTGGCGTACAAAGATGAAGTAATGATTTCAATTGGAAAGATGGTGATTATTCATTAATGAATAATCATCTTATCAATTGAGAAGTATGGTGTACTCGAAGAATTATAATATTGCTCTTTTCTTTTATAAAATATACGATTCTGTAATTCCCTTCAATTAACTCTCTAATATCAGGATTGTTCAACTCAGGAACAATTCGCCAACTTTCAGGAAAAGTATTTAAAATGATTACTCTATTTTGTAGTTTCTCAATTGTCCTCATACCATACGTCTAGGAATCTAATAAAATAAATTCCTCGATTTCCTGGAGATCCTCATCCGCAAGAATGCTCCAACTTATTTTAACCATTTGTCCTGATATTTTTTAATCAGCAACTCATGATCTATTGTTTGACCCGACTGGGCTTGCTCTAAACCTTTTTCAATTTTTTCAATAAAAACCAATCTTTCTAATAGTTCTTCCAATTCGAATTCATTTGGAAATGAATTGATAGTATTGATTGCTATTTCCTTTTTCATATAAATACAACATTTATTATTGACTCTTCAAATTTAGAACAATTTTATCAATTGGCAAAAGGAAGTACCTTTTTCACATTTAAAAGTCAATCATCGGATCAAAGTAAAATCTCCTTTTAATATCTGTTCCGAACCATCACCCAATTTTACTTTTGCGTAATAGACATAAACTCCAGGATTCATTTTTTGAGCATTGAATGTTCCATTCCAACCAAACTCGGGTTTGTTTGGTGGAGTATTTTGTGTCTCGAATACTTTTTCTCCCCAGCGATCATAAATCTGCAGGAACTCAATTAATGCTTGCTCATCTGCAACCAAATAAAAATGATCATTGATATTATCGCCATTTGGAGAAATGGCATTAGGTGCAAAAACAAAACCTGATTTTTTTACGCGTATTAAAATAGAATCTCTGCTTTCACAATTGCGATCATCAAATGCGATAGAATAAATCCAGATATCATCGTCTGCGATTAAATTAATTTTAGTACAATTGGTACAGCTACTCAAATTGGCTGGAAGCCAATTTATAACTTGTAGAATTCGATTGGCTTGCAAATTCAATTCAACTTTTGTTCCTTTGGATACTTCAAGATCTTTACCAAGTTCCGTAATCAATTCCGGAGGATTGGTCAACGAAAAGAAAACGGTATCTGTAATACATCCTTTTCCATCTCTGATAAAAATTGTAAAGTTGCCGGCAGTCAAATTTGAAAGTGCAGAAAGATTTGTCTGAACCTGATTATTCAAAATTAATTCAATTGGATTCTTAAAATCTTGCGTATTTAATATTTTAAATACGCCATCACTTTTATTGTAACAACTGATCGAGTCCAATGTATAGTTCAGCTCCAACGGCACAAAATATTTATTCAAATAAATTAAACTATCACAGCCCTGATTATTTTTCAATATCATGCTATCCTTTCCGGCTTCTGATTGCAAACAGGTATTCAAACTCAGATAGCTTGTATCAGATGGAATGAAAAAAGTTTGAGTAATAACAGTACTATCGCAACCTGCACGATTTTTTAAATTAATTGTATTCGTTCCTGTTTGATTGAGTTGACAGGTGTAGGCCTGAATAGTGATGCTATCACCTGGTATCAAATGTGTGTTTGTAACGACAATGCTGTCGCAACCGAAATAATTTTTTAAGGCTTGACTTACTATGCCAGCTTCATTTGGTTTGCAACTGTATTTATCAATGTGTAAACTATCTTTTGGAACTAAAAAAGTCTCAACTACAATAATGCTATCACAACCAAATTGGTTTTGCAATCGCTGTTGTTCAATTCCTGCTTCACTAGATAAACAACTGAATTTAGTAAGATAAATACTATCTCTTGGATCAAGAATGCTATTAGTTACCACAATACTATCACAACCAAGATTATTGATTAAACTTGAAGTAGTTAGACCTGACTGCATCGGATCGCAAGTATGTGCTTGAATAAAGACACTATCAATTCGCAAAGGAATATGCTCAGTGATCACAATGCTATCACAGAATTTTGCAGCATACTTTATTGTATCTACATAATAATTAGTAAGATCACATTCTTTACTCGTGTTGAATGTCATCGATTGCGCAGAATAATTTGTAGTGATGCTCACAATACTATCACAATCAAATTGATTTTTCAATGAATTGATAACTGTTCCACTTTGTGAACTGTCGCAACTAGTATTGAAAATAAATGTGGAATCGTTCCTCAATGGATAATGTTCTTTGATCACAATGGAATCACAGTACTGTCCAATGAATTGCAAAGTATCTGCATATAAAATTTGAAAAGCACAGGACGAATCCTTAATTGTCGTCAATTGAATGGGATGCAAAATAAATTCGTGTACGACAAGTGAATCACAACCAAAGGTATTTTTTAAAAATAAACTATCGAATCTTTTCTGTGCAGGATCACAAGTATTAAATTGCAATATTGTCGTATCAGAAAAAATCCGTGTTGTATTGACAATCACAATGCTGTCACAACCATTCGCAGTAAACTTCAAGGTATCTACTTTACTCTGTTGAATTGTACATGAATTGATAAAAACCTTAAAAGTATCACTGCTGCTTCTGCTAGTAAATATTGCATAAGTACTATCTATATTTCCACAATGATCTTTAGCATAAAACCAAACAGGGATATCATTCTTTGCGGTATCCCCGTCAAAATTATTAGACCATATCGTTGTGTCGCAAGCATCTTTAGCTACAGCAAATCCATTATTGTACAACCAACTTCTCAATGAATCGATCGCATTTGGATTGCAGGAAAATGATTTGTCTTCTGCCGGCTTTAGAAAAGTTGGAGCGGAAGTATCAATTACAAAAAACCTTGCAAATTCTGAGTGCTCCAATCCACAATGATCAATTGCAATAAATTCTACCAATATAGTGTCGCAGGATTTTGATGGAGTATGCTCTATTGTTGTCCGCCAAATTACTTTACCACAGGCATCTGTTGCAATAGCATCCCCATTCTTAATAATCCAATCATTAAATATTTTATTAACATCATCGTAGCAATACACAAATTTGCCTTGCGGCAATTTTGTAAAATTTGGAGGATTTTTATCTGAGACCGTAATGATTTGTTCTTCTGTTGTAACATTACCACAATCGTCTTCTACTTCCCAAACTCGTTTGATAATTTTTGTACAAGGGTCGATCATTTCAAAAGTTTCTTTGAATACGACATTCGGACTGGGATCACAATTATCACTAACATTTAGCACTCCCTTTTTTGGAACATCACTATCGCATTCTACTTCCAAATCACCCTGCGGATTATTTACTTCAGGGAATTCCAAATCACCAGGACATTCAAAAATTTTAATGTCGTCAATTAATGTTCCACCCCAATCACTTCCACCAACACTGCTGAATTCCATAGTTGCACTTGCTGCGGTGGCCATGAAGTTGTGCGATTCTTTAAACCAAAAAGCAGATCCATCCTGAGAGACAACCCAATTAACATTCAACCATGCTCCACCTGCAATTTTGAGTGTACCTGTAGAAGTGTATCCAGCACCATTCTGTGCCGTCCAAAAATCGATTCGATATGCATTACCAGGTGTAAGACCGGTTAAAACATATTGAATTGCACCGAATCCTGGTGAACCGTGTAAGTCAATAAAATTTGATCTGCCATTTGGATTTCCTAATGTAAGATTTCCAAATAAACCGTCTTTATGATCAATGGTGGCTCTGGTGCAAGTCCAACCGGAAAAAAATTCTCCGACAGAATAGACTATTAATCCTCCGGGAGGAGGCGTAGGTCCATCTTCAAAATCCAGATTCGAATAAAATAATTCAACAAATTGTCCACAACAACAACTCCCTCCTTTTGCGACTGGTACGAATTGTTCATTTTGTGCATATGATGCATGTAGTCGCAAGATTGAAATGCAAATGATGAAATATATTTTCAATTCGAAATCTATTTACAACGAAAGTAAACATGATTGGCAAGATTATGCAGGATGGCACGATCTAAATTGGTTTGAACAGGATTTAATGGATTTTCAAGATACACACGATTGAATATTGTCTGAACAGGATTTAATGGATTTTCATGATGTACAAGATCTAAGAATTTTAAGTTTGATATGACTTTTATTAAAAATTAATTTCACTTCTCAAACCTGTATTTAAATCTTGTCCATCCTTTCCTATCAATTTAATCTTGTCAAAAAAGGCTTATCTCCTGGAAGGAAATAAGCCTAAAAAAAATACTGATTTTGGAATTGAAATTTGTTGATTATATGGGAAGTGTATATCTCAAACTGGTCAATCTTTTAAAATCATTTACTCGGATTCATGACTGAATTATAATTTTTTTTCAGATCACCCAGGATGTGCATGGATTCATAAACATAAATATCTTTTGAAAGTCCTTTTAAAAACTCATCATTACGTGCTATTCTTGATGAGTCAGCCTTGATATAAGTCAAATCATCAATTAGATTTTCGGATTTTAATCCGGCAATTGGTTCTGCACCAATTTTTTCGAATTTCTTTGTTTCGTCATTGCGTTGTTTCAATACCATTTTATATTTGTTGAGCTCTAAAGGAAGTTCAGTTGCTTCTCGATTTTTTGCCAGTCGTTTTGCATTTTCATCTATTAATGCAAATTCAGGATTGATTTTGACGCGTTCTTCACTTCTTTTTTTAACCTCATCCAGATTGCTAATTTGAAACGTATTTTGAGAATAATTTTGCTTTTCAATCACATCATAAGGAAGTGGATGATCATATTCTTTTTCACCATTCACAATATAACTGTAAGTATCCGGAAGTAAAATATCTGGTTCAACTCCTTTCAATTGTACAGATCCACCGCTAACTCGATAGTATTTCTGAATAGTAACTTTCATTTCTCCTAATGGTCTCATTTCTGCATGAGGTGTGAATTGATCAAGATTTCTAAATTGCTGAACGGTACCTTTTCCAAAGGTAGGTTCACCTCCAATTATTACTGCACGCTTATAATCTTGTAAACATGCACTGATGATTTCAGATGCAGACGCGCTATTGCTGTTGATTAAAATAACCATTGGACCATCAAAATAAACTCCGGAATCCTGATCATTATAAGGTCTTACACCTCTTTTATCTTTTACCTGAACAATAGGACCATCTTTAATAAACAAGCCAGACATATCTACGACTTCCTGTAATGATCCTCCTCCATTGTTTCTAAGATCAAGTATCAAACTTGTTGCACCTTCATTAGTTAATTTTCGCAATTCTTTCGCTATATCTTTTGCAGCGGACGGATTATTTGGATCATTGAAATCAGCATAAAATTTTGGAAGTCTTATGATGCCCACTTTCTCATGGACATTGTCGAGTTTAAGTATCGCTGATCTGGCAAATCCTTCATCCATGATGACTACATCTCTGAGTATAGTTATGCTCTTTGCAGTTCCATCTTGCTTTTTTACTTTTAAAGTCACCTTAGTTCCTTTTTTACCCCTGATCTTGCTAACTACATCATCTATTCGCATCCCTTTTATATCGACGGGTTCCATTCCATCTTGTTGAACAGCTTGTATCAAATCGTTTGCTTCTAATTCACCTTGCCTTGCAGCAGGACCTCCCGGAACTATCGAACTTACTTTAGTAAATTCTCTTTCCGTTTGCAACCGCGCACCAATTCCTTCCATTTTACCAGACATACTGATATTGAAATCTTCTTTTTCTCTTGGATTCAGATAATCTGTATGTGGATCATATAAATGAATGAAAGTATTGACAAACATTTCAAAACGATCAGATCGTTTTATTTTTGATAATCGATCAAACCATCCATCCATTACATCTTTTATTTCTTTATTAATTTCCATTTTTAAGGAATCTTCCGGTCTGGTTTTTCCCTCTTTAGCTAATTGCTGGAGATCATCTGTATATCTGGATAATTTCTCATACTTCAATGATTTTCTCCAATAATCTTTCATTTCTTTATCATCGGCTGGAAACTTTCGCTTATCGGAATCCAATTCGATTTTTTCATCTTTTGAAAAATCAAATGGTAGATCAATTAATTCGCGATAATACGCTTCTGACTTTTTGGTTTCCTCATCGAGAAGTTTTAAAGCGAGTTCAAAGAATTCTAGTTTTCCTTCTTTGAAATGGTCATCTAAATCTTTGCGGTATCTTTCAAGTTGTTGAATATCCTTTTGCGTATAGAACCGTTTTCCCGGATCCATATCATTTAAAAAATCATCGAATGCTTTTATTGAAAATGCATCATCGACAACTGGCGGCGAATAATGGAATCGCTGTGAATTTTCGTAAATCAATTGCAATAAATGGCTTTCTTTGGATATTGGATCGCCATGTGTTTGACCACAATTTCCTGAAAAATAGGCTATTAGTAGAAAAATTGGCAATAATAAGAACCAGGATTTTTTGTACTTCATTTCTTCTTTCATTTTAAATTATGCTAATCAACCCCTATCGATGAATTTAATTATTGAAAATGCTTCACTTTATTAAAAGTTTAACAAAGATGAGAAATTCCTCAATAGATTGGATAAAACGCAAATATAGTACGAAATGTTTCGTAATTCAAATATTGGAGCAAATTCAACATAAGAAATATTTTATATGAAAGCCTTCCTAAAAACGTCAGGCTGGCTTGAAGCTCACCTTGATAGCTGAAGCGGAAATTCGATAAGCAAAATGAATATTCTTTTCGATGGACGCCTGCCTGCAGCAGGCAGGCTTCAAGCAACTCATTGCTTCAAAATAAATTAATTTAAGTGATCATTTAGAATAATTGAATGCAAATATTAAACTCAACTATTCAAAAATGGAAATTGTATGTTGCTTTACGCGTCCCGCGTAAAGCTATTTGGAATCCAAAAACCTTGCTCTCATTTTCTCATCTGGGATAAAACAAGTATCCCTCCTTCCAAATATTTTAAATCGGTTCTTTGCAATTACTTTATACAAATAATCTCTTGCAAATTTTGGAATAATATAAAATACAGAAACTAATTTAAATATTCCGCCAAGTTCTACAAAAATAGTAATCGCAGCATCTGAATAAAAATATGCTTTACCATCACGCAGATAAACAATAGAATCAGGCACATTTTCAATGTTTAATTGATTTTTCAAAATATCTCCAGCAATTTCCGACTGAAGACTTGAATACCAAAAAACTTCATTCTTATCTTTTCGAATAATATATCTAATCAGGCGACTGCACAAAACACAGTAACCATCATAAAATATAATTTGCTTGTTTTGAAAATCCATTTGAATAAGTTATGAGTTAAACTGTTAGATTGATGTATTGTTGAATTGCTAAATTGTTAAATTGCTGGATTGTTTTTACAAAATGCCTATCCCCACTATAGTAAAATTCCTAATCCCCTAAAACCCTAATTACCTTCTTCCCCTCCTATTCCTCCGTTTTTCCTATTTTTGCAGCTCTTTAGAAAAAATCAAATAAAAATGGAAAATCTGGTTTACTATTTACCCGCATTCGGATTGGTCGGGTTACTATACATGGCGTATCTATTTAATTGGGTTACAGCCCAGGATGCCGGGGATTCAAGAATGAAACAGATAGCCGGGTATATCCGAGACGGAGCGATGGCTTTTCTGAAAGCTGAGTACAGGGTACTTGCTATTTATGTCGTAATAGCCGGGATCTGTCTGGGTTTGTTGAGTTTCCAGGTGCATACTACCCATTGGATTATAGTAGTCGCCTTTATATTGGGAGCTCTTTTTTCAGTTATTGCCGGTTATATCGGTATGCGGATTGCCACACTGGCCAATGTTCGTACCACTCAGGCTGCTAAAACCTCCATAGTAAAAGCCCTGCATGTGTCTTTCAGAGGGGGTACTGTCATGGGATTGGGTGTTGCGAGCCTTGCTGTTTTGGGACTTACCCTTTTATTTGCCATTTTCTTTTACTCATTTATGGGTGGCACGTGGTCGGATGCTACTATAAAGGGGCAAAGCTTCCTACCTGTTGAGGCAATGTCGGTAATCCTTGAAGTTTTAGCAGGATTCTCCCTTGGAGCGGAGTCCATTGCTTTGTTTGCACGTGTCGGCGGTGGTATTTATACCAAGGCGGCTGATGTTGGAGCTGACCTGGTTGGTAAAGTGGAAAAAGGAATCCCAGAAGATGATCCTCGTAATCCTGCTACCATTGCAGATAATGTTGGTGATAATGTAGGCGACGTTGCAGGAATGGGCGCTGATCTATTTGGTTCTTATGTTGCTACTGTATTGGCTGCCATGGTGTTAGGAAACTATGTGATCCGGGATATGGGAGGTGACATTACAGCTACAGATGCTTTCAGAGGACTTGGACCCATTTTACTTCCTTTGTTTTTAGCCTGTATTGGACTTATTTTCTCCATTATTGGAAGCTTTTTCGTGAGTATTAAATCAGAAGATTCTAAAGAACAGCAGGTTCAGAATGCCTTGAATATGGGCAACTGGGTTTCTATGGGTTTAATCGCTATTGCTTCCTATTTCTGTATTCAATGGCTTTTGCCAGATACTCTTCAAATGAATTTTTTTGGAACCGGTCTTAAGGCTGTTTCGTCAATGAATATATTTTATGTAGTACTCATCGGATTATTTGTTGGAGCTGCAATTTCCTATATGACTGAATATTATACGGGACTAGGACGTGGACCAGTAAATGCTATCGTACAAAAATCAGGAACAGGAGCGGGAACAAACATCATTGGTGGATTAAGCAATGGAATGTTGAGTACAGCTGGACCTGTTTTAGTTTTTGCATTAGCGATTTGGGTCAGTTATACACTTGCCGGATTTTATGGTGTTGCGATTGCAGCATCAGCAATGATGGCTACCACTGCAATGCAACTTGCAATTGATGCATTCGGTCCAATTTCAGATAATGCAGGTGGAATAGCGGAAATGTCTGAATTGCCAAAAGAAGTCCGAATGAGAACAGATATATTGGATTCAGTTGGAAATACTACAGCTGCAATTGGTAAAGGTTTCGCGATTGCATCAGCAGCATTGACTGCATTGGGATTATTTGCAGCATACGTAACTTTTACTGGAATCGATGGCATCAATATTTTTAAAGCAGATGTACTTGCTGCATTATTTGTTGGTGGAATGATACCTGTTGTTTTTTCTGCACTCGCAATGAGTTCTGTTGGAAAAGCTGCTATGGATATGGTGAATGAAGTGCGTCGTCAGTTCCGCGAAATCCCAGGTATCATGGAAGGTACCGGTCAACCAGAATATGCACGTTGCGTTGCGATATCAACCAAAGCTGCATTGCAAGAAATGATTTTACCTGGTGCAATCACATTAATCTCTCCAATCATCATTGGTTTTGTAATGGGACCAGAAGCACTTGGAGCATATATGGCCGGTGTTTGTGTCAGTGGAGTTGTATGGGCGATATTTCAAAACAATGCAGGTGGATCATGGGACAATGCAAAAAAATCTTTTGAATCTGGTGTTACCATACAAGGACAAGTATATCACAAAGGATCAGAACCACACAAAGCAGCTGTCATCGGCGATACTGTTGGTGATCCATTCAAAGATACATCCGGACCATCAATGAATATTTTAATCAAATTGACCTGTCTTGTCGGATTGGTTCTTGCACCAATCTTAGGCGAGCGATTCCACTCCAATGAAAAACCACAACCGAAGATGGAAATTATGCAGAAAGAGATGGAGGTGAAGTAAGAAAGTGGCAATAAGCAATAAGCAATAAGCAATAAAATTAATTGAGTTTGAAAATTAAAGTTCATTCGGACAAAATTAATTTTTCTAATTAGTCCAAATTCTGAATTCAATCCCGGAGGGCTTAAACAATAATAGCCATGGGTGACAACCCATGGTATGAAAGCAAAAGGATATCCAAGCCTGGAAGCCCGCCTGCTGCAGGGCAGGGCTTGAATAAAATCTTCAAATAAAATTACAAGTTTGCTTGTCTGGAAAACTATTAACAGTGTTGTTGCAAGTTTACCCGTCTGTATCGGACAGACAACTTTCAACTGTGTTGTTGCAAGTTTGCAACTTGCAACTTATCATCCGGAATAAAATCATTAATGTGCAATAACAATTTTCTCTGTGTAATGAGAATTACCTTTTCCGAAAATTTGAATAAACGCCATTCCATTTACCAACGTCGAACAATCAATTGTAAAATTATTTGAATGAAAATTCCCTTTTAATTTTTCGATGCCGTTGAGGTCGATGATTTTGTAATGGCCGGAAGAAATGTTTTTGTTGGAGATGGTTATGGTTGTTGTACCAGAAGCAGGGTTGGGCGATATGTTTAATAGGTTTTCATTTGTGACAGCTGAAAATGTATTTACAACAGAATGGTTAGTCCTATACACTTCGTGCCCTCCAATTCCAATATACAAATACTGATCATTATCAAGAATTAAGGATGTTGAAAAAGCACCATCTGGCAAACCCGATTTGAAGTTTTCCCATGTTTTACCATTGTCTAAGGAGGTAAGACAAAGTCCATAAAATGGTTGAATCCCATATAGTTTTCCATTTTCATCTACCTTTAAATCCTCAACATCCATACTCGTTAATGAAAGAAAATTTAATGACTTAAATTTATCTACTGAAGTGTATATTCCAAAGTTTTGAAATTTTGGAGCTCCTTCGATATACATAAGGCCACTTCTGGTGATATAAAATGAGCGTATGAAAGAAAAATCGATATTACTTAACCAGTTTCTTCCAGTATCCTCGGAATAATAAATTGTATTATCTGTAGAAAGTGAATTTGGGATTCCAAATATTGTACCATCAGGATGAAAGTAAAAGTCTAAATTTTGTGAAGGCAAATTTGAAATGGAATCCCAATTTAACCCACCATTTATTGAGCGATAAGAATATGAACCAAAAGCAAAAATCAATTTATCTTGATCGCTAACTAATTTTATAAATGAAGAGTCCTTATTAATTTTTAATTCCTTCCAGGTATTTCCATTATCCTGACTTAAAAAAAGATTCCCAGGTGTATTCAAAATTAAGTTGCCAATTGATGTACTTACAAGATCGAAAGGAACTTCCCTATTTGATATAGGATTATTAATTCTTCTCCAGTCTTTTGATAAGTTATTGAACATATAATAAGAACTACAGTCTTTCGCAAAAATATTTCCCAATTTATCGTCGAATATGTTTGTCACTGAAGGGAATAAAAACCTGGATACAATCGAACTCCAGCTTTTACCAAAATTATCACTCCACCATAATTGTTCTGGATAACAATTACCATTAAAAACATATACATCTTTCTCAGCAAAATATACATTACCAAAATCAAACATGAAGTTGTTAAACCATTTAGGTATCGCTTGCCAGTCCTTCCCAAAATTTGAAGATTCAAAATCTCCTTTTTGAGTGATGGCTAATAAATTTCCATTAGGCTCAACCACCAATTTGTAGACGTAATTATCTGAGTCATTCTTGTTTATTTTCAACAATTCACGATTGTCACCCATTGCATCCATCCGCCATAAACCAGTAGGATAGGCATCTGAAAACAGAAAACCAGAAGGATGCCAAACTAGAAAAGATGCATCAATTCCTTCTTGAATTATATGCGCCCCACTTCCATCGTCATTAATTTTATATAAATTCGGAGGCCCATTTTCAACAGTTACAAAAAAGTTATTATCATTTCCATTGAAACTAATTAAATAAAATACGCGAATATCATTATTCTGATAAACCAAATTGAATGTATTACCAGAGTCTCTGGAAAAATAAATTCCTTTTTTTTCATCATCTAAAACAAATAAGTCCTCAGTCTTTGCTTCAGCTAGTTGTATATGATAACTGAATTTGTGTCCGGTACTTTCCCACCGGGATTTAATCAAATCATATCGATATAATATATCCCCATAGAAGCCATAGAAAATACCGAAGGGTCCGGAAGTCAAATTCGTTAAACCCACATTAGGATAAGGAAGTCCGTTATTAAAAATATTCCAAGATTTCCCTTTATCCCTGGTCATGAACATTCCATTGTAAGAAGAAATAATTAATATACTATCATTCTTGACTAAAAAATCATTAATAAATATTCCATTCGGACCATTCGTCGGCTCCCAGATGTTTTGAGAGATACAATCATTCGTAAATGCACAAAAAATTGTGATGATTAGTAAAAGTAGATTCTTCATATTGTTATATTGAAATTAAACACTTATCATTTTGGAAATACGCTTTCTAATGAGCAATTACAATTTTTTTCGTGACGTATATTTTATCTTTTCCAAAAATTTGAATAAATGCCATTCCATTATTTAGAGATGAACAATCAATTGTGAAATTATTAGTATGGAATTCACCTTTTAGCTTTTGAATGCCGTCGAGATCAAGGATCTGATAATAGACTTTTGAATTATGAGGAGTTTTTAGATGTACGTTCAACTTTGTGCTAATAAGGTTTGGTGAGACTTCAATTTGGAAATCATACACCTGATTATTCACCTTGTTGGGACCTGCTACAGGATTAATAGTTTTATGTACAAACTCATCGGCCAGGCTCATGTATAAATGTTGATTGCCATCAATGGCAAGACTTGTGCCAGGTCTTCCAATTGGGATGCCTTCCATAAATGGCTCCCAGGTATATCCTCCATCGGATGACCTAAAACAGTTCCCTTTGGTGTTTAAAGCATACAGATTATTGTCAATATCACTGATTATAGAAATGAAACTACTATCGCTTAATGGCTGATATATTTCCAGGGTTTCATCAAGAGAGTACAATCCGGTTTCCAAACTTATATAAATCTTTCCTGACTCAGTAACATGAAATGCCATTGGAAATGACGATCCGGAGATGGGTAGCAACCACTCATCATTTACAGAATCATAAATAAAAAACAAACCGCGGAGTTCAGCAAAAAAAATAAATTTTCCATTTGGAAATTTATGTAATTGTAATCTTCCGTATACTCCATCTAGTGCAGTGGCAATGGCCTTCCAGGTTTCTCCTCCGTCATTTGACAAATAACTTAGAGAATCATCGATCGCAAAGACATTTTTGTTTCCGTCCCCAATCAGTTTTATGAAATCAACTTTTCCCGAAACATTGAATGCATCCCAGGAATTACCCCAATCTGCGCTTATATATAAATTTGCAGATGTAGAAACGATTAATTTACCGCTGGATGTACCAACCAAATTTATGGCTTGAGCCGATTTGCCCGGTGGCGTATTCAATTCAAACCAGCTTGCACCACCATCGCGGCTGAAATCGTACCTACCGAAATCGCAGACGCTTGAAATCAAATCCTTATTCGTTACTACCCTGACTTCTTCAATATACGGATTTGAAAAATGCTTGTCCAATGACACCCAAGAATTTCCACCATCTACGGATTTGCTCAGTTGCGGGATTTCACATCCGGTGTTTTTGACAATTATCTCATTTCCTAAAATATTAACTTGGGTAATATCACCAATCCACGGGTAAGAAACCGTTGATCTCAACACCCAATTCTTCCCAAACTCATCCGATTGATAGTTTGCATGATAATCGAAGGCGAGAAATCTTCCATCGGGTTTTAATGCTACCACCAAATAAAGACTTTTACTAAAACTCATCGGATCCACCAAGGATAGTTTACTATCAATGTCCAACTTGTATAATCCTCTTGCGGGTTGATGCAGGTAAATCGTCCCGGTATCATGCGAGAAGAGTCTGAATTTCCACGTGGCTGAATATAAATGTTTTAATTCAGAGATATCATCGGCAAATCTATACAGTCTTATACTATCTGATTCAGATACCTCTACGTAATTATTCCCATTCCCATTTAACAGGAAGGTATAAATATTGCTCCATTGTTTGTTTATTGCAATCCTTGTAAATGTCTTCCCTCCATCCAGGGAATAGTGCCAAATATTTAGACTGGATCGATCAATTAAATAAATAGTCCCCGTGGCACTCCTATAAATGGAATAGTTTTCCCAGATGTCATCATTTATTTTAATCCAGGATGCTGCGTTTTTATTCAGGTAATAAAGAGAATTATCTATAACAGCCCAGAATTCTCCATGATCTGAATTCGCAATACTTGTTGCAAAGCTTTTCCCCGAATTCAATCCTTCGTTTCTTTTTATCCAGGATGATCCCAGATCATTGGATAAAAACATTCCTGAATAACTCGCTGAAACTAAAATTACGCTGTCCTTACTTACCTTCATGACCCGGGCATCCAGACCATTCGGTCCATTGGTCGGCTCCCAGATATTTTGTGATACAGACAAATTAATTATACCAACAAATAGCAAAATTTGAAAAAATATAAGATTCTTCATTTCTTAGAATTAAGGAGATCATTTAAAATCCAACCAAATCTAAGTATTTCAAACTACTATCCACAATATTTAACACTCCAGCAATCCCTTACTAAAAACAGGACTTTCTGGAAATCTCAATTGAGTTATTGAATGGGGCTATTCAGTTATTGAATACACCACACTACTGAATGAAACAATAAATATTGTAGGAAATTAGAATGGAAGACTTAGACGAGAATCCCCAAAGCTACAAAAATAAATTGCCACAGAATTACTTTAGTTTTTTCTTCTCTTTACCAGGTGGTAAAAAATTCTCACCAGTTACTACACTCTTTCTTGTTTTTGATTCCAATTCTTTTCGTGCATTTGTTGCAACTGCTCCTCCTTTTTTACCAGCCTTGGCATTATCAATTAAGCCTTTTGCTCTTTCGGTTTCCGCAATTTGTCGAGTGGATAATTCAGCTTAGGCAGTAAAGATTAATTCAGCTTCCGACATATGATCTCTTAAGTTTTGAGATTTCAATTCTTTAAGTTTCTTGTGTTCATTCACTGTAAGACCTGCCCACTCCTGATGAATTATATTGGTTAACAAAGCAAACTCATCTGATTTTTCTACGCCGCTTTCTTTCCAATAATCTGTAAGTTTATTTCTAGTTTCTTGTCCCGTCATCCTCTGTTGAACCCACTTTTCGCTTCTTCCTAACTTTATCCAGTTCTCCCTTGCCCTATCCAAGCTTTTTTCAGGATCCGCAATCTCTTGCATACGTTCATAGCCAACTTTAGCAAGCCATTGCTTGAAGGGTTCTGCTTTTGGACAGGGAATGGATTGAATCAATCGCAAAATATCTTGCACCGTTCCACCCAATGTTTTGCGATTTTTACCATTAGTCAACATGTCTACCTGGGGACAATTTGTCCCTACGTAGGATCCCAATTCAGGATCTCTTTTCCTTAGTTTTTTAAGGTAATCGGTAGGATTAACCGAATCCGTCAATACTTCAATAATGTCAACTACAGAAAAATACCAGGTTTCTGTTGATTCATCGTAAAAACGTCTGATTTGTTTGCTCTCAAATACAGCCAAAGTCTTTGTGTTCTCCATATTACTCAATGTTCATTTTACAAATTTACAAATACAGTATCGTCGAATTTGCTACTTTTAAACTCAATAAACTATTGAGATTGCATCAAAATTAAGAAGCAAATTTGGATTTTGAATTCAACTCCCTTAAATACTTATTAAAGTAGTGTATTTATTTATTAACCGGGGCAGTCTGTTGATTCAAAAAATTTAAGCTTTATTGAAATTTGTATTGAAATTTTTTGACTTAGCTGACTATGCGATTTTCTCTACAACTAATAGCTCATAGTTCCTAGCTCTTAGCTTTTTTCAACGGCGAATCACTCGCATACGGCACCTTTCCCGAAGGCACAACCTTACTCGCTTTATCCAAATGGGTATCCTGATCATCAAAGAAAATATGTGCACCAAATGCATCTAAGACTTTATCCTTATCCAGGCCTCCAAGAAAATACGCTTCATCTACATACACTCCCCACTTGCGAAGTGTTTTGATGACACGCATATGCGATGGTGCATTTCGCGCAGTGACAATTGCAAGACGTAGTGGAGATAATTCTATTCGCGTAGGTAAATGTTCCTGGATCTTTGAAAGTTTGATTAAGAGTTTTGCAAAGGGGCCTTCTTTCAATGGATCATTTTCATGTTCTTCTTCATACTGATGAAATGCTTCCATGCCTTCCGTTTTATACCTTAGTTCTGACTCATCTGAAAATAAAACCGCATCTGCATCAAATGCAATTCGCACCCGATTATCAGAAGGATTAAATTCTTTTGGTGGCGCATAAATTAATGCCGCAGCACACACTTTAGAATCAATAACCATTTGTACATCCTTCTCGTCTTTGGATAAAAACAAATCGATGTTGAATGCATCAATATATGGTGCCAATGTTTCTCCGCCAGATAGCGCCACTCTGGTGATATCTAAATCTGAATTTTTAATAGTATTTAATATACGAACTCCAGTCTCAGGACTATTGCGCGACATTACAATGACTTCGACAATTCTTTTATTCGCTTGCTTATTCAGTTCCAATAAACTTTGTATCAGATAAAATGCGGTGCCGGGTTCTAAAGGTTTGTTCTCATTTTCCAATTGGTATTTCCGATAACCTTCGATTCCTTCTTTTTCGAATACTT
>JAYVIT010000188.1:0-11363 GCA_043769965.1 Saprospiraceae bacterium | reverse complement strand
ATAAACGCACTTGCAGCTCCAGGTACATCTTCATCAAGCACGATTAATTTATTTGTTTTCTCAATTGATTTTTTAATGTTTTGGGAAATGTCAAAAGGTAACAATGTCTGTATATCAATTAATTCAATGCTGATTCCATGATTTTTTAAATTTTCAATTGCTTTTTGTGCTACGCGTATGCATGATCCATAACTGACTAAAGTAATATCATTGCCTTCTATTAGAATTTCAACTTTACCTAATGACACTGTAAAATCTGAAATGTTGTCTGGCATTATTTCTTTCAATCGATATCCATTCAGGCATTCAATCACTAAACCAGGATCATCGCCTTTGAGTAAAGTATTATACATTCCAGCGGCCTGTGTCATATTTCGGGGAACGCAAATGTACATTCCTCGTAATGAATTGAGAAGCATTCCCATTGGAGATCCAGTATGCCAAATGCCTTCTAATCGGTGTCCCCTGGTTCTTATTATTGCAGGTGATGCTTGCAGACCCGCGGATCGATATCTTAAAGTTGCTAAATCATCCATGAGTGGAGATAATGCATAGACAATATAGTCCAGATATTGTATTTCGGCAATGGGTCGTAATCCTCTCATCCCACATCCAATGGCTTGTCCAATTATACTCCATTCACGAATACCAGTATCGAAAATCCGTTCAACTCCATATTTTTCCTGAAGACCGGTAAAACCCTGATTGACATCACCAATCTTTCCAACATCTTCTCCAAATGCAAAAAATCTCGGGTCATTGGCCAAACAGTTATCAAAGAAAACATTGAGAATTTGGTAACCATTTAATTCTTTTGAAGATTCTGAATACACTGCAGGTATTTCTTGTACGTGCAGTGCAGCAGCTTGAGTTTCCGAATAAAGATGTGTATGATAAAATTGATCAGCTTCATTATATTGTTGATCAAGCCATTGCTTTAATTTTGATTTATCATATTTTTTTGCTGGATCAAGAATCCAGGTTCTTGTTAATTCCACGAGTTCAGAAAATCCAGGTTCTTTAATGGAATTTAATTCTGCAATTTCATTGCTTTGAAAATTAGAATCCAAAATGTCTATTAGTTCATTTCGTTTTTGCAAAATTGAATGCAGACTATCGTTCCATGCATTTTGTTTCTCTTCTTTCACATATTTCCTGCAAGTATCTTCCAATTGTTGTATTCGATCTTTGTCGATGATATTTTTGGATATCATCCATTCAGACATCATTTTTATACAATCGAATTTAAGTTCCCATTCCATTCTCGATTTTGATTTATATCGTTCATGTGAACCGGAAGTTGAATGTCCCTGTGGTTGGGTTACTTCTTCAATATGAAATAAGATTGGAGTATGATGATCTCTTACAAGGTCAATACCTTCTTTATAAGTAGTTACCAATCCTGGATAGTCCCAGGCTTTTGCTCTGTATATTTTTATACCATTTAATTGTTCATCTTTCTCAAATCCTGAGAGTGCCAATGAAATACTTTGTTTAACAGTTTGCAATTCAATGGGAACAGAAATGCCGTAACCATCATCCCAAACAGAAACTGCAAGAGGGACCTGAAGTACACCCGCTGCATTAATAGTTTCCCAAAATATCCCTTCAGAAGTGGAAGCATCGCCTATAGTACAAAAACTCACTTCGCGCCCTTGATTCGAGAATAAAGAATTTTCAGAAAGTAATTTATTTTCCTTGTAATACTTAGAGGCCACAGCAAGGCCTAGGGATCTTGCCATTTGACCTGCGGTGCTTGAAACATCAGATGATACATTGTACCGATTCGTTTGATCCAGCCATTCTCCTGTTGGAGAAATGAGAGGTGTTGCAAAATGTGCATTCATTTGCCTGCCTTTACTAAAAGGGTCGTTAATTGGATCCGCATACAATTGGGCGAAATAATCCTTTATTGAACAAAGACCAAGGGCCATCATAAAAGTTTGATCCCTGTAATAACCTGACCGGAAATCGCCTTTTTTGAATGACCTTGCCATTGCCACCTGTGGAACTTCTTTCCCATCGCCCAGTATTCCGAATTTGGCTTTACCGGTTAAAACTTCCTTTCTTCCTACGATAGAACATTCCCGGCTAATTAAACAAATCCAAAAGTCTTTGATTACTTCCCTTTTATATTGGGCATACTTTCCCTGAATAGAATCCAGTAAAGATTGTATCGGCTCCAATAATTGCATATGTTTTTTTTGGTCCACAAAAATAGTCTATTTCAATGTTATGCATTGATCCATCGTATATTGAATATATGATAAATTATGATAATTTATATTTAACACGGAGTTAACATAGAATTTTCATATTTTTGTGCCTTAGTTAGCCTCAGCAAACGTTACATTTGTTATCATTAAAAAATAAAGTACATGAAAAACTTTTTAACTCTACTTGTTATGGTTTTTAGTGCGGGATATATTTCTGCACAAACTGCAGTTCCAGCCGCAACACCCACACCACCAAAATCAACAGGAGGCCCACACCTTGAGTGGGAATCAACTATTGTGGACTACGGTGAAATTAAAAAAGGATCAGACCCTGTTCGGAAAGCAATTTTCTTTAATAAAGGTACAGAGCCTCTTGTTATTAAAAGTGCTCGAGGAAGCTGTGGTTGTACAGTACCTACTTGGCCTAAAGAACCGATTATGCCTGGTGAAAAAGGAGTCATAGAAATCAGATATGACACACAAAGAGTAGGACCTATCAATAAAACAGTTAGTGTTTCTACAAATGAAAATGAAGAAGAAACCAGAATTACAATAAAAGGTAATATTTCTGCAGATGAAGAGCAAACCCTTCCAAAGAATGATGGAAACATATTAACTCCGAAAGGATAGTTCTGTTTTCCAAAAATAAAAAAAGCCTCAAGGATTATTTCTTTGGGGCTTTTTTATTGGTTGTAGTTTTAGAAGTTTATAGGTTCAAGCAAATCTGTGGAACAAGTTCCATCTCTATGGATGAAATTGTTTACTACAAATAATGGATCACATTAAAAAGTTGGGGAGCATCTTTACATTGCAATAACTAATAAATTTTATTAAAATTCGATTTTTGATTTTTAGAAGAATTTATTTGCCACAATGGAGAGCACAGTTAAAAGTGGTGTTTCGTTCTTTTGCAGTCGCCAAAAAGAACCAAAACGCTTGTACGAAATAAAGCGCCTTTGCTTTCTCACAAAGCTTCAGTTCGCATTTTCTACTGAAGTATTTGGCTTCAATTTATCGCAGTTTAACCCAATCATTTAATAAAAGAATCTCCGTAATAGCACCTGTTGAAAATACTCGCCACGGGCGGTATTTCGAACGGTTTTCCCCGATTGATAATAGATTATCTATTTCTTACTCCCCTACTTTTTTACCTGACCCCAAATAATCAATAAAATTGTTTGAAATAGAGTGTAGGATTTGTGTCAGATATTAAATAACCCAACAATTTAGCAATGCATCAATTTAACAATGCATCAATGCATCAATTCATATTCCTGATAATCTCATCTCCAAACTCGCTGCATTTCAGTAAGGTGGCATCAGTCATCAGGCGATGAAAATCATAAGTAACCCGTTTGTTTGTTATAGATTTTTCTATACCTACAACAATCAATTTTGCAGCTTCCTTCCAATTCAAGTATTTGAGCATCATTACTCCGGAAAGGATTACAGAACTAGGATTTACTTTGTCTTGTCCGGCATATTTAGGAGCTGTACCATGTGTTGCTTCAAATATAGCGTGTCCTGTTAGATAGTTGATATTGGCACCAGGTGCAATACCAATTCCACCAACCTGGGCAGCCAATGCATCCGATATATAATCCCCATTTAAATTTAAAGTGGCAATGACATCGTATTCTTCGGGTCTCAATAAGATTTGTTGTAAAAAAGCATCTGCAATCACATCTTTGATTACAATTCCATTGGGTAGCTTCATCCACGGTCCTCCATCTAAAAGTTCCGCTTTAAATTCGTTATGAGCCAATTCATATCCCCAATCCATAAAACTTCCCTCAGTAAATTTCATGATATTGCCTTTGTGCACAAGAGTCACTGATTTTTGATTGTAGTCAATGGCAAATTGGATTGCAGCTCTTACCAATCTTTCTGTTCCTTCTTTTGAAACAGGTTTGATTCCAAATCCTGAAGTAGATGGAAACCTGACTTTCTTAAATCGTTCTGGAAATTCTTTCTGTAAAAATTCTCCAAATTTAATGGCATCAGAAGTGCCTGCTTGGAATTCAATACCGGCATAAATGTCTTCAGTATTTTCTCTATAAATGGTCATGCTCACTTTACCTGGATCTTTCACTGGCGATGGAACACCCTCAAACCATCTTACAGGTCTGACACAGGCATATAAATCGAGTTGTTGGCGTAAAGCCACGTTTAAGGATCTAATGCCGCCTCCAACCGGGGTTGTGAGTGGCCCTTTTATAGCAACAAGGCAATCTTTGATGACATCTAAAGTTTCTTCTGGCAACCAGCTATTAGTCTGTTTGAATGCTTTTTCACCAGCCAGCACTTCTTTCCATTCAATTTTTTTATTTCCATTATAAGCTTTTTCAATTGCAGCATCGAGAACTCTTACAGAAGCAGCCCAGATGTCTGCACCTGTTCCATCTCCTTCAATAAATGGAATAATGACATGATCTGGTACCTTCAAAATTCCGTTTGAACAATTTATCTTTTGTGCTGACATATGAATGTGAAATTGATTAAATTAAAGCTGCAAATTTATAGACACAAAATCTTGTAAAGCCTTTACTTGTGGGAATTAGGAATTCATTATACTTTAATCGAATTCCTGCAACCAATCTTGAATTCAATAATTTCAAGAACCATGAATGATGTACATTTGAGAAATTATACATTATCGTTTTAAATATGCGGAATCCAATTCTTGATGGTGGTCATAAGGGAATTGAACCAGAAGAAAGGCAATTTGATAAGACACTGAGGCCTAAGGAGCTTCAGGACTTTTCAGGTCAAAAGCATGTCGTTGAAAACCTTCAGGTTTTTATTGCTGCCGCGAAATTGAGAAAAGAAGCCCTGGATCATATATTATTTCATGGTCCACCTGGACTTGGAAAGACCACCTTGTCTCACATTATCGCACATGAATTAGGTACAGATTTAAAACTGACATCTGGTCCTGTTTTGGAAAAGCCAGGAGATTTAGCTGGATTACTGACCAATCTTAAGGAAGGTGATGTATTGTTTATCGATGAAATTCACAGGCTAAATACGGTAATTGAAGAGTACTTGTATTCGGCTATGGAAGACTACAGAATTGACATCATGATCGATACCGGACCGAATGCACGTTCTGTCCAACTTACAGTAAACCCATTCACATTAATAGGTGCTACAACTCGGGTCGGTTTATTATCTGCGCCCTTAAGATCCCGTTTTAGTATTACTTGTCATTTGGATTATTACGATCAGGAAACTCTTGAAAAGATCATCTTGCGTTCTTCTTCATTACTTGGAATCAAAACACATATGGATGGAGTTAAAGAAATAGCCAGAAGAAGCCGGGGTACTCCCAGAATCGCCAATGCTTTATTAAGAAGGCTTCGGGATTTTGCACAAATAAAAGGAAATGGCGAAATCACCTTAGAAATAGCAACTTATGGATTAAATGCACTGAATGTAGATAGTTTGGGTCTTGATGAAATGGATAATAGAATCTTGAGCACAATAATTGAAAAATTCGCAGGGGGTCCAGTTGGTCTTACCACTATAGCCACTGCGGTAGGTGAAGAATCAGGTACCATAGAAGAAGTTCATGAACCCTTTTTAATAATGGAAGGCTTCATTCAACGAACTCCCCGCGGAAGGGTCGCTACAAATAAAGCCTATAAACACCTTGGATTACCAGGAGGAAGCCCATCACAGAATTATTTATTCTGATCTGATAAGCTGAGGAGAAAGAATGAAAGAATGAAGGAATTGTTACGCCTAACATCCTATCATCGCCCATCGCCCATCAGACTAAAGCCTACAGCCTAACTTCATGCTTGCGCAGTAGGCGTATTGAAAGACATTGGCGGAATCATCTGAGGCTCCGGATCCTGAATAGGTCCATATTGATTTTCGTATTTGACCAAATTATCATTTAGAGCTTTTAGTAGTCTTTTAGCATGTTGTGGAGTCAATACAATTCGCGATTTAACTTTTGCTTTGGGTACATTGGGCATCAAACGGATAAAATCAACAACGAATTCCGAATGCGAATGAGAAATGATGGCCAGATTTGAATAGATCCCCTCAGAGATCTCTTCACTCAATTCAATATTTAATTGATTTTGATTATCGACATTTTGTTCGCTCATGAGCTTTAATTTTATGCAAATTTAAAATAGTTCAACTAATGACAGATGTGAAGCTTTCAGAAACAGATTATTTTAATCAGAATATGCAATGTTGGGATGACCGGGTTCCCATTCACGTAAAATCAGATTTTTATGACCTGGATGGTTTTCTAAAAGGAGCTTCAGCTCTTACCGAAATAGAACAGGAATATTTGGGAAATGTTTCCGGACAAAGAATGCTGCATTTGCAATGTCATTTTGGTATGGATACACTTTCTATGAGCAGAATGGGTGCAAACTGTGTTGGAATTGATTTTTCTAATAAAGCGATTACTGAAGCCAGAAGCTTGAATGAACTTACTGGGCAACGAGCTGAATTTTATGAATCAAATGTTTATGATGTATTGGAATTAGGACTAGGCAAATTTGATAAGGTGTTTACAACCTATGGTACTATTGGTTGGTTACCTAATCTGGATCTTTGGGCTAAAATAATTTCATTGTCTTTAATTAAAAATGGAGAATTGTATTTTTGTGATTTTCATCCTGTATTGTACATGTTTGATTTTAATTCTAATCAATTGGCATATTCTTATTTCAATACCGGACAACCATATAGTGAAGATGAAAGTGGAAGCTATGCAGATAGAAACTATACCAAATCAATGGTCTCTCATTTTTGGTCACATTCACTTGATGAAATTATTTCGAATTTTTTAAAACATGGTTTGCAAATTACTTTTTTCAAAGAATTTGATTTTTCTCCATATAATTGTTTTCCAAACATGAGGACGATAGGAGTCAATAGGTATCGATATGGATCGGATGAAGTCAGAGTTCCTCATGTTTATTTAATAAAAGCGAAGAAAGTCTGAGTCAAGCAGACAAGCAGAGAAAAAGTAAAATAGAAATCAATTAAGCAATTTAACAATTCAACAATTTAACCATTCATCAATTAATTCTTAATGGACTCATTAACTCAAATTATTTTAGGTGCTGCATGTGGGGAAGCTGTGCTTGGTAAGAAAATTGGAAATCGCGCAATGATTTGGGGTGGCATCGGAGGTACATTACCAGATCTTGATGTATTGGCAAATTTTTTCTTAGACCCGCTTAGTGCATTAGTATTTCATCGGGGCCCTATGCACTCTTTAATGTTCGCATTGATCATGCCATTTATTTTGGGTCCATTGTTAAAATTATTATATGATAGAAAATGGCATGAAAGAAAGCAGTGGAAAATTACAGGATTAGTTATTGGAATCCTATTCTTTCTGCTAATTAGTTTTATTCTATGTTTACTTTTCAGTTTATTGTTTGAAGGAATTCCATGGATATTAATACTCGTATTGCTTGTTTCGGGATTCTACTTTTTCAGAATACGAAGTTCTCAAATTTTTAATCATGAAGGTTTGCTTTCGAATGTAAGCAGCAAGGATTGGACAAAATTATTTTTTTGGTCAATATTTACTCATCCCTTATTGGATTCTCTTACTACTTACGGTACCGTTTTATTTTGGCCATTCAGCAATTTCAGGATTTCACTTTCAAGTGTCTCCATTGTAGATCCATTATATACCATTCCATTTGCTTTTTTTTTATTGCTTGCAGCACTTCAACATCGGGAAAATAAATACAGGAGATTATACAATTGGATTGGAATAGGATTGAGTTCCTCTTACTTGATATTCACATTTATAAATAAGCAACATATCAACCAGATATTTGAGAATAGCCTTAAGGATAAGCAATATAGTAGTAAGGAGTATATTACTGTGCCGACCATATTCAATAATTTGTTGTGGTATGCTATTGCCAAACAGGATTCGGGTTATATATACGGTTATTATTCTTTGTTTGACAAATCAGATACTTTTACTGATTTGCATTATGTTGCAGGAAATCATAATTACTTTGATTTCTATAAGGGTCAAAAAACTTCACAAATATTGCCTTGGTTTAGTGATGGGTATTATAGTCTTTTAAAAGAAGCAGGTAAACTTCAATACAACGATTTGAGGTTTGGCTCCATGAGTGGAAAAATGGATAACAAGGATGATTATATTTTTAAATTCAACTTAGTTGAAAAAAATGGTATTTTAGAAATGGAAAGAAATCAGGAACGCCCGGAGAATAAACGTGAAGATGTTGAATGGTTTAAGCGTAGAATTTTTGGAGAGAGTAGAGAAGAAAAACGGTAAAGCAGTTGAAAGAAAAACAGAGAAGCAAAGAAACTTTAAAAAATAACAATTCAACTTAACTGTAGTTGGCAAACAATTTAACATTAAAACAATTTAGCCCCAAAGGGATCCCTACGGGACAATTTAACAATGCAACAATTAAACAATTAATCATTGTTTCACCTCCATCCACTGATCCCCATCTTTAGGAATGGTTACTTCCTTTTCCCATTTTCCAACTACAGCAGTTGCTAAACAATTGCCAAGTGTATTCACTGCTGTTCGTGCCATATCCATTAATGCGTCGATACCAAGTATTGCGGCAATTGGCCAATCTGGAAGTCCAAACGAAGAGGCCATTCCGGCGAGTATTACTAATGAAGCTCTTGCTACTCCTGCAACTCCTTTGCTTGTAAGCATAAGAGTAAGCATCATGATTACCTGTTGAGAAATAGTCAATTCAATACCTGCGGCCTGTGCTACAAAAATTGTTGCAAGCGATAAATACAATGTCGTTCCATCTAAATTAAAGCTCAATCCGGTAGGTAATACGAAAGCAACAACTTCACGCGATACTCCAAATTTCTCCATATTCTCCATTGCAACTGGTAAAGCAGCTTCTGAACTTGCTGTACCAAATGCAATAGTTACCGGTTGTGCGGCATGTGATAAAAATCGCTTAATCGGTATTTTGAAAAACAAAGCAATAGGTAATAACACGGCGAATACAAAAACAATTAATGCAATATAAAGTGTTGCTAATAGCAAAAGCAGATTTTTCATTACGTCAATCCCCAAATTGGAAATTGTAGATGCTATAGCACCCATCACTGCTAATGGTGCCAGATACATAATGAGATCTGTAAATTTAAACATCACTGCAGATAAGGATTCAGCAAACACCAGCATTGGTTTTCTTTTTTCGTGGCTGATCATCAGCAATGCAATAGCGAACAACACACAAAAAATAACAATTTGCAGCACCTGGCCTTCAGCAATGGATTTGATAAAATTTTCAGGAAATACATGTAAGATGATATCTTTCCAGGTTTGTGCCTTAGCAACTTCTGGAACTTTCTCGTGTGCATTCATTGGATTAATTCCAATACCGGCTTTACTAATATTAATTGCAATAAGACCAATGATTAATGCTAAAGTTGTAACCACTTCAAAATAGATCAATGATTTGAATCCCAGTCGACCAACTTGTTTTGTATTAGAGTGACCGGCGATTCCAATGATTAATGTACCAAATAAAAGGGGTGCAATAATGCATTTGATTAACTTGATGAAGATCTTACTGAATATATTTAATTCAGCACCTATTAATGGAAAGTCATAACCAATTTCTGCACCTAATAACATGCTTATAAATATCCAGGCGGTAAGACTTTTCTTTTGAATTCCGAATAACAGGAGACAAATTATTCCAAGCCAACGGAAGGCTCCCGAAACAGGATCAGAAAAAGAAAGGATATTAAAAAAAGACAGACAACTGATGAATGCCATTAAAGACGCTACAATTAACCAGTTTCTGCTATTTTTTTTAATAAAAGAATACATCTTACTTTGATTTTTTGGAATGTGACCAGGCAGATATTACACCGATTATCATTGGCAATACGCTTATAATAAGTATTGCTAAAATAATAATAGAGAAATTATCTTTCACATATTGTATATTTCCAAACAAGTATCCGATGCCAAGTAAAGGTACAATCCAAAGAATAGCACCGACAATATTGAAATATGTGAACTTGTATGGATTCATTTGTCCGACTCCTGCTACAAAAGGTACAAAGGTTCTGATGAATGGAAGGTATCTGCCTATGATCAATGCTTTACCTCCATGCTTATCATAAAATTGTTGCGTTTTTGCCAAGTGATCTTTTTTTAAATACTTGCGTTCGGTTTCAAATATTTTTGGACCAAAAAATTTACCAATAATAAAATTAGTCTGATTTCCCAAAAATGCAGCAACTATACAGGTCAAGCCGAGCAAAAAGATATTCATGTTGCCACTTGCAGCAAGCGCTCCTGCTGTAAACAACAAAGAGTCGCCTGGAAGAAAAGGGGCAATGACCAAACCGGTTTCACAAAACAAAATCAGAAACAGGATAATATAAATGTAAATACCATATTTCTGCACCAGTTCAACAAGATGACTATCGATGTGTAAAATAAAATCAAGTAATTGATTAATCCAATCCATTATGCTCTCTTTAGGCGGCAAAGATAATTACAAAAGGAAGGTGGCCACTTTAATTTAAATGTCTTCAATTACCCAGGGCTTCAGCCCGGGGTTTTGCAGCTTTAGCCAATGGAAGAAATTAAAAATAAGTATATATAAAAAAGGGAATTGCATAAGTCCATGATTTCAAATTATTTAAAATTGACATTTGTAAATAAAAGATTAACAGTAATTTGAATTCAATTTTTAGAAAAAATCCCGTTATATTTGTCGACCCCAATACCGACGATATGGATCAAACAGTTCAGTCTTTAAAGGACCTGCGAAAAGGAGTTTTTAATGAAAGGTCGAAAGATCTTTTATTAGCTCTATTGATTGCGATTATAGGTTTAGCAGGTAGTTATCTGGTTCTTGGCAAGTCTATTCAGGACTCCGGCAAAGAAGTTGGTTCGACAGGTTCGCCAACCATTACAGATTTTAATTTGAGAAACTTTTCTACTGAATCAGATCCGGCTCACAAGCATAGTTACAATTTTCAGGAAGAAAATCTTTCCGTGCAAGGCACGATGATTGTTGGTAGTTATACCCGGATTTCCAATTTAGTTTTTAATACAGACAAACAATACATGATTGATTATGGAAATGGAATCAGACATCGGATGACTTCCTCCGTGATGGG
>JAYVIT010000187.1:0-9573 GCA_043769965.1 Saprospiraceae bacterium | reverse complement strand
TTGGAAAACTGACTGTTTTTTAAATCTAAAAAATAAGTACTCAAAACATGTTATGAACTCACAGTTTTCTGTATTTTTACTACTGAATAGTTACAAATCCTGTTCCCATTTCACCCTTGTTTGTATTTCTTTAAAAAAGAACTCGTACTCATTCATGAATACCAGGCAGATCAGGAAGCTATAAAACATTCAACTGAAGAGGACTACTCTGATTTATTACTACAATTTGCACAAAAATCAAATCTCAACGGATCGATCATCCATACCTTTTATTTTTCACCTATTAAATCCAGACTTATGATGGTGTTTAAAAAATCTTCCAAAACACAATACCTCTATCTTGCATTGGTTCCATTTCTATTTGCAGCTTGCACGCTGCTAAATCAGGATAATGATAAAACGGCAGCAAATGATTCAACTAAACAAGAACAATTTGACACTGAAGTAAAAATTCCGTTACCGCCAATTGTGAAAAGTGATACAACAATTACAAATAGTAATGCTACTATGGGTTATAGTCCTTTTCTACCCAGCTTTCCAGGCGGTGAGAAGGAGCTAATGGAATTTCTCGGAAAAAATATTCAATATCCGATCAATGGAAAGAAAAGTGGTATTCAAGGTACTTCCTATATTAAATTTGAAGTGTATGAAGATGGAAGCATTCATAATAAAACTATTTTGAGAAGTCTTGGTGATGAATTTGATAAAGAACTTTTCAGAGTAGTAGATCTAATGCCCAATTGGCTTCCACCTACCAAGGATGGGAAAAAAGTTAAAACAACATATACACTTCCTGTGAAATTTAAATTGAGTGATGATTAGAAATACATGTCACGCAAAGGCGCTAAGACGCAAAGAAAAGGAGAAATTGAAATGAATTACTATCTGATTAAATAAAAAACTTTGCGCCTACCTTTGCGTCTCTGCGCCTTTGCGTGAAACAAAAAGTAAAAACCTAGCTACAAATAAAAAACCCCGATCATCACTAACCAGGGTTTTTAATTTATCGAAATCTAAATAATTAACCGTTTACTTTCATCATCGTCTTCACTTGCTGAAGGGTTTGATTTTGAATTCGCACATAATAAATTCCTGCAGCTGCATCTTCCATATCGCAATCGATATCGTATTTGCCAGCCGGGAGTTCATTGTCTAAAATAGTTTTAATCACACTTCCTTCATTGTTTATGATTTGAATCATCGTGTGACCACCATAGGTTTCAAATTTTATTTTAGTGGTTTGAACGAATGGATTCGGATAAGCATAAACTAAGTTCTTACCGAGTTCTTTATTTTGCTCATGAACCGAAGTAGGTATGCAATTACCAGGATCGAGTATCGGAAGTTTTTGATAATTCTTTAATAAGATCTGATCCAATTCTGCTTGCGGTACACAGAACCAATCTCCTAAGAGCGATGCGTATACAGAACGGAAATCATACTGCATTGGCAAGTTAGAATTTGCAGTTGAATTTGGATCTATGACTGGATTATTTCCTAAAACTCCGCCAACCACTTTACTTCCGAACACAAACATTGGTTGCGCTGCACCGTGATCTGTTCCTCCGGATGCATTTGCAATGATTCGTCTTCCAAATTCTGAAAAAGTCATACCTGCAACGCGGTCTTCAAATCCCAATAACTTCACATCATCCATGAAAGCACTTACAGCATCAGAAACTCCTTTTAATAAATTGGCATGAACACCTGTAGTATGATCTGCTGCATTCACTTGCCCTGCATGTGTATCAAATCCACCTGTACTTACCCAGAAAATTCTGGTTTTAATACCACCATGTATCAATTTTGCGATGATGGCCAATTGTTTTCCTAGTGTAAATCCAGGATCGGCTGAAGTTTTAGGATATAGTGTTGATAAATTTGTTCCTTTATCGCCAGCAGCTTTTACTGCGTCACCAAATTTGTCAGTCTGGCGTTGTACTTCTCTTACATAAGCCAATTCTTTACCCATGTAATTGCTGGTTGGAGGATCTGAAAACAAACTGCCGGTAAGATTTAGTGGATCACTGGTATCATAAATTGTGATAGCCATCGGCACGCCTTGATTTTGCAACCCCAAAGATCCATTACCACCGATTCTAATTGCAATTGGATCGGGCATTGTTGCACTTGGAAATCCGACTGGATAATTTGGAAATTCATTGGCCAGATAGCGACCGGCCCATCCCGAATTTAAATATTGCGTTGAATCAGATCCAGTCATCCAAATGTCTGTAGCTCTGAAGTGAGAATAATTAAATCTTGGATAACCGGCTCCCTGAATAATACTTAATTTTCCTTCATTGTATAAATCATATAATCTATTCATTGACGGATGTAATCCTGTTGTATCATTCGTTCCACCTAATTTCAACACTTTATTTTCTGGTATAAGTATATTCTGACGAATGTTTGCCAAAGACAAAGCACCATATTGATCAAGAGGAATGACCATATTCATTCCATCATTTCCACCATTGAGTTGAACGATCACCAAAACGCGATCTGTATCAGTTAATGATGCAGTCAATGCCGATAATAAAGGACTATTTCCATATGCTGTAACTGTGATACCACCTACGGCAACTGGAACACTTTGTATAAACGATCTTCTTTTCATATATTTAAAATTAAAGGAGATTAATAATGAAGTTTAGCACAAATGAAATTCTGCTGATGACATCAGGTAATTGAATAAATCCTGAAGCATCATAGGTACCCGTTTTGATTCAGGATCTGTTGTATTGGGGTTTGCAATATAAACATCCCACGCATCCGTCCAATAATAATCTGAACTTTGACCCAATAACAAATAACTGGCTTTCAATTTGTCTTTCACAGCTTGTGATAAGGGAGCACCTAGTAATAGTTCAGTAGCTTCCGAAATCAATGCATTTGGATCTGATGGATCTTCAAACTTTTTAACAAAGTCCACAAAATTCATTTTAGTAATAAAACCATAGGATGGATTATTTGTACCATCGTACGTATTATTTTTATTTAATGCAAAATTGGATTTAGAAATGGCCTCATAGGCTCCTTTCCTGAATGGATAAGTTGATGTGTCGACCCACATTTCGTGGTATGATGGAGTTTGATAATAAGCTGGCCAACCTGCGACGTTTGGTGGATCATTTATATCCTGTCCCGCATTCACATTATAATTCCTGATCACATTCCACATATAGTATTTTGCTTCCAGTTTGCTTGGGTCCGGTAATGGAAATTCAATTTGGCGAACCATACCTACATGAAAATCCGTCGGACTTTTTATCATGCAACCTCTGTGTTCTTGTTTGAAAAATAACTCTGAACTAAACATGGCTTTTAAAACATATTTCAATTGGTCATCATCATTTTTATATTGTCTGAAAATTTCGGCAAGCGGTTCGATGACTTCTGCTTCAATTTCAGGAGTGATTTCGTAGTAGACAAAATAATTCCATAATCTTCTGCAGATGTATCTTGATGGTTCGTCTGTAGTGAAAATCATCTCGATCATCTGATCAATTTCCAACCAGGCTCTATATTCTTCTATTGTTGTGAAGGGACTTGGAAAGGTAGTAATGCCCGTGTCGTTTTTAATTTGTTTATTTCCATAAAAAGCGGAAAACAGTTTTACATCTGTATCGTGATTACTTTTATTAAAACCTTTTTTAGGAATGATATTCAAACCGCCTTCCTTTGTAATGATATTCCAACCGGTCAAAACTCTTGCAGCTGCTTTTACATCATCTTCTGTATATCCAGATCCAGTTCCCTTTCCTACGCAAAATAATTCCTGCAATTCGCGACCATAATTTTCGTCTGGTGCTTTTTTTGTGTTTACTTGTCCATTCAAATACCTCAACATTCCAGGATCCAAGGTGATGTCTTTGATGAGTTGTTTGTAATTGCCCATTGCATGTTTTCTGTAAAGGCTTTGCGTTAGATACATGGAATGTGGATTTTCAACCACGGAATATTCAGTTACCAAAAGATTTTGAAAAAACATAACCATTTTTTCATAGACTGTTCTATCTTGATGAATTTGCAAACCGGTCCACCATTGTTTCAGACTATTGCCACGGTTGCCTGAAGGATTAGCAACAAAATTTGCTTGTACTGGCGTATTAACCCAGGTTTCACCCCATTTCACCTGAACTACAGAACCAATCATTTCAATTGTGTCTTTTGTAGGATCAACATTATTGTAATACGTCCTAAGTGGTGGTTTGGGTAAGGGCGATGTAGAAGGTACCAGTTGATCAACAACTTGACTAAGACTTTGACCTTTAAAATAATTGAGATCGGTTTTGCTAAACCCGAACATCGTTCTGCGCAAGAGATGCATCAATTCGGATTTTCCGAAAGAACCGGAATAAGGTTTAATACTTCCCATATTTTTGATTTTTCGTAAAGTTAAAATAAAATTAACAACTCGTTTAGGGATCATACGAGAAAATCTTGGAGGGAGTTGCTTGGAGGGAGAAAAGGCTGTAGGCTTTAGGCTCCCGCAATTCTGCGGGATAAATTTAGGCTGTAGGGAGGAGAGATAAGAAATTAAAGAATTAAAGAATGAAGGAATAAAAGAATGAAGGATATGATTATAAACAACACACAACTCACCATTCATAACTTATAACTTTTCCTATAGCCTAAATTTATCCCGCAGAATTGCGGGAGCATACAGCCTATTCTTATATTTGCGCCTTTAATTAACCAAAATCAAAACATGCCTTATTTATTTACCTCAGAATCAGTCTCAGAAGGCCATCCGGATAAAGTTGCAGATCAGATATCCGATGCATTAATTGACCATTTTTTAGCCTATGACAAAGAATCAAAAGTCGCTTGTGAAACACTTGTCACAACAGGACAGGTTGTTCTTGCCGGTGAAGTAAAATCCAAAGCATATCTCGATGTGCAGGAAATTGCAAGAGAGGTCATTCGTAAAATTGGATATACCCGTTCAGAATACATGTTTGAAGCAAATAGCTGTGGAGTCTTTTCCGCAATTCACGAGCAATCAGCTGACATCAACAGAGGTGTTGATCGTAAATCGAAGCTACAAAGTTTTGAATCCAGAGCAAAAGCGCAGGGTGCCGGTGATCAGGGAATGATGTTTGGTTATGCAACAAACGAAACGGAAAATTACATGCCGCTTCCCTTGAGTCTTGCACATATGTTGCTAGAAGAATTGGCTAAGATTAGAAGAGAAGGAAAAGTGATGAAGTATCTAAGACCTGATGCCAAAAGTCAAGTGACCATTGAATATGGAGATAATAATAAACCCATGCGGATTGATACGATTGTAATTTCCACCCAACACGATGATTTTATAAAACCAGGAAGATCTGCGAATGCCGCTCAACGCAGTGACGAACAAATGTTGAAACAAATTAAAGATGATGTAATCAACATATTAATACCACGAGTAAAACGGAAATTACCTGCACATCTCCGCAAATTATTCAATAAAGAAATTACTTATCATGTCAATCCAACCGGAAAATTTGTAATCGGCGGTCCTCATGGTGATACTGGATTAACAGGAAGAAAAATTATCGTCGACACATATGGAGGAAAAGGAGCTCATGGTGGCGGTGCATTCAGTGGTAAAGATCCTTCCAAAGTAGATCGCTCTGCAGCTTATGCAACGAGACACATTGCAAAAAATATGGTTGCAGCTGGATTGTGCGATGAGGTATTAGTTCAGGTATCTTATGCAATCGGTGTTGCAAAACCATGTGGACTTTATGTCAATACTTATGGCACATCTAAAGTAAAACTCAACGATGGTCAGATTGCAAAAAAAATAGAAAAGATTTTTGATCTGCGTCCTTATGCTATCGAGCAACGACTAAAACTCCGCACACCCATGTATTCTGAAACCGCATCATACGGACACATGGGAAGGAAAAATGAAATCGTAACCAAAACATTCAATGCCGGCAAGCCCAATGAAAAAACAATGACAGTAGAATTGTTTACCTGGGAAAAACTGGATTATGTGAGGAAAATTAAGAATGAATTTGGTTTGTAGATCGCGATAGTTGCAAGTTGCAAACATGCAACAACATAGTAGTAGGAACAATAAATTATTATAGCGGAGGATCTGTTCATAAAAGCCAAAGGTTTATCAGGACTTCATTTGTTTCTTATGGATTATTTTTTGGAATAGGTATCAAAATTCCCGGTTTCAAAAATGGTATAATCTTCAAGGCCGATTATAAATATGGAATTAATCAATGGAAATCATTTGGTGCCAGTGAATTCGACAATAGATTTATTCAAGTTGGAATTGGAATATTGATTTAAGTGTAGAATTAACGGACATTTGATTTTCTAAAACCATTATTTTTGATTTAATAAATCCGCATCCATCCGTGCAATCCGCGATTTATCCGTGCAATCCGCGATCCATCCATGCAATCCGCGATCATCGTTCTCTTTTCAAATTCATTTCTGCTTTCGGCCCAACAAGTATAGGCACAATTTCTTCTTCCACGTTTGACATCTCCAAACCAAAGTCATCTTGCGCAGGTAAGCTGATTTTTTTAATCATTCGATAAGTTCGCACAACCCATTGTTCAAATACAGACAATTCCGTATCTGCGGATACACGTGTATGCAGGAGTATAAATTTGAAATCTGCATCTATGTGATATTTTTGAATTGATGGATATGGACTTTTTACACTAACCTCTCCACTTGCGACCATTTGTTCGACAATTTCGCGGAACATGGAATTGACGCGGTGCTCTACTTTGTAACCGAATCGCAATTGCACAAAGAAAACTTCTTTTGGTACAATGGTATCTACATGAAATGATTTGGTGAATGGTTCATCGAGTATTTGTACATGCACGAACCAATACACATCTGCACGTTTTGGTTTTTTGCGCAATATCGAATACATGATATTGGAATCAATCAATAATTTATTATCCGACATCGATAGATATACCAGGTGACTTGCTTCTTTGGGAATCGTTGTATCATCTTGCAAATCTTTTAAAATGGGAATGTAATCTTTTAGCTGAACAAACCGGGTATGCTTATCCCGGATTTTCTGTGCATTGTACAGCACAAAGACCATGGTTCCGAAAACTAAGGTTAAACTGAGCGTAAACCAGCCGCCATGAGCCAGTTTATCGGCATTTGAAATCAGGAAAATAGTTTCAAAACAAATATAAAAAAACAATAGCGATAAGCCTAACCAGGTTTTGTGAGTTCTCACTTTGTAATAATAACTTAGAAGCATGGTTGTCATCAACATATCAATGATAATTGCCAAACCATATGCAGCTTCCATGTTTTCAGCAGTTTGAAAAATCAGTTGAACAGAAATACAACCGAACATTAAAAACCAATTGATACTTGGGATATATATCTGACCTTTATGCTTGGATGGAAAATGGACCCTTGTTCTAAACCAAAGATGCAATTTCATTGCTTCATTCACCAAAGTAAAAACTCCGCTAATCAATGCCTGGCTGGCAATGATTGTCGCAGCTGTAGCAATGCCAATGCCTATAGGTAGAAACCATTCAGGCATCAATTCATAAAAGATGCGTTGACCACTAGCCAGATTCTGACCATTCATATTACTCAACAACCAAGCTGCCTGTCCAAAATAACTAAAAAGCAGACTCACAATCACAAAGGACCAACTGATGCGGATATTTAATTTACCGCAATGTCCCAGATCAGAATAAAGTGCTTCTCCTCCAGTGGTGCATAGAAAGACTGCTCCAAGTAACCAAAATCCCTGGGGATAATTTATTAAAAGTTCGACGGCATATTTTGGATTTATAGCTGCCAAAACTTCCGGATGAAGTTTGATTTGCCAAAATCCCAGTATTCCGATCATAAAAAACCAAACTAACATAATGGGTCCAAATGCAGTGCCGACAACTTGTGTTCCCACTTGCTGAAATGTAAAAATGGCTATGATGATTCCTATTACTATAGGTACTGTTTTAATATTGGGATATAAAATAGTGAGTCCTTCAATAGCTGCAGAAATTGAGATCGGTGGTGTGATAAATCCATCTGCGATTAAAGTTGCACAACCTATAATTGCCGGGTAAATAACCCACTTTGCATTATATCGCCTTACTAAAGCATAGAGTGCAAAAATGCCTCCCTCTCCCTTATTATCAGCATTTAAAGCCAGGTACACATACTTGATAGTAGTGAGTATGATTAGAGTCCAAAAAACGCATGAAACACCTCCAAGCACCAATTCTGGCGAAATGGGTTTTCCCTTTGTGATCGCTTGCATCACATATAATGGAGAAGTACCAATATCACCGAAAACAATGCCAAGTGTAACCAATAATCCTCCGACGCTGAGTTTGGTATGTTGACTATTTGATCCCATGTGGTTTTGATAGTGTGGATTCTTTCAAATTGGGCGTAAAATTACTATCCCTGCAGACTTATTTTTAATTATTTTGGCTGAAGGCTATAGGCTATAGGCTGTAGGAGAAGAGATATTAGATCTGAAATATGAGATCTGAGATAAAAGAATAGTGCTGTAAGTCTGAATTTTAAAATCAAACTATTATCCTTAATCTATATTTCTCTAGCCTTCAGCCTCTAGCCTCCAGCCTGTATTTTCTTTTCACAAAGTTTTAACCATAGGCATCTACTAAATACCTTAGTTTTGTTGTTTCTTAAAAATAAAAAAAATTATGCGATTATTTTTCATTTCAATTTGTTCACTTGTTTTGTTTTCGTCCTGCAATGCTCAATTCGATAAATTATTAAAGAAAGTTTTAAAGACTGACTTGAGTACAGAAGATGTTGCTGCAGGATTGAAAGAAGCACTTTCAAATGGTACAAGTAAGGGTTCTGATTTGTTATCACAAAAAGATGGATATTTCAAAAGTATTTATAAAATTTATTTACCGGAAGATGCAAAAAATGTTTGTAATAAACTGAGAGTAATTCCTGGGTTTAATTCCATTGAAGATGAAGTTATAGAAAAACTAAATCGAGCAGCAGAAGACGCAGCAGTAAAAGCAAAACCTATTTTTCTGAATGCAATAAAACAAATGACTATTGCCGATGCGTGGAATATTTTAAAAGGTGCGGATAATTCTGCTACTACATATTTGCATAAAACAACCAATCAGCCATTGTACAATGAATTCAAACCGATAATCACAGAATCTATGGAGAAAGTTGGAGCAATTAAATTATGGTCCTCTGCAGTCAACAAATACAACCAGATTCCATTCGTTAGCAAAGCAAATCCCGACATGTCAGATTATGTCACCAATAAAGCTCTCGAAGGACTATTCAAAAAAATAGAAGAAGAAGAAAAAGACATTCGTCACAATCTCGCTTTGAGAACTACCGATTTGTTGAAGCGGGTTTTTTCTCAACAGGATAAGTAAGTTTGCAGTTTTTTACGCTGAGCTTGTCGAAGTGGAAGTTTGTGCAGTTTGCAAAGGAATGGAAATATAAGATACAATTTTTAAAGGATCACATTAAAAAGTTGGGGACCAATACTATTATGGATTCAATATTTTATTCTAAAAAATTAAATTCTGAATTTACAAAATAATTTACTTCCATCGA
>JAYVIT010000186.1:0-3087 GCA_043769965.1 Saprospiraceae bacterium | reverse complement strand
CCTCCTATGCCTAAAACACCACCAGATCCTGCACTACCTCCTGCGTTTCCAAAACCACCGGCACCACCGGCAACTTGAGTACCACCATCACCACCGCCTGCTTGACCACCACCACCAGCATTACCAGTTAAACCTCCAGCGCCGCCACCTCCGCCGCCGATCCATCCTCCGCCGCCGCCGCCGCCGCCTGCAACAATAGCTCTATTAGCAAGTGCAACTCCACCTGTTCTAATGTCTGAAGCACCACCACCGGAACCAGGTGAAGTACAACATGCAGCAGTACCACCGCCATTAAATCCACCTGCCGCGCCATCTCCGTTTGAACCCGCTCCACTAACATATATATTCAATACTTGTCCGGGAACTACTGCAAGTGAACCAGTTGCTTTACCACCTAATCCACCACCAGATGCATTTCCACTTCCTCCTTGTGCTCCTAAAGCTTCGATGTCTACTGAAGTAACACAAGCTGGAACAATCCAGGATTGCGCTCCTCCTGTGTAAGAAAATGTAACTGTTGTCTGGCTATTTATCCAATTGAGACCAGTGAGGCCTAATAGCAAGAGCATTGTAAAGGCTAGCTTTTTGAACTTAGCTAGAATGTCATGAATTGAAGAATGGTTTTTCATTGATTTTTAAATTTGAGTTTTAAGTAAATAATCTAAATATTAATATATTGATATTCATTATATTAGATATTTCATCAGGATTGGGTTCTATTTCAAAGACAGCAAGTAAGTACTTGTTTATCCCAGAAAATTGGATTGCCAATAAGCTATTAGCAAAACATAAAAAGCGTTCAAATTTAAGCCCTAGTAACTAACATATGCAAGTTTTCATAATTATTTTTAAATTGATGTATGTAAGTAGTTGGTTTATAAATATTTGCACATTATTTATTGTGAAAGCCGGGTGGATAGAAAATTTGTTTTGAACACGAATAACATAAGTCAAGAAAAGTTACCATTAAACCAGACGGAATAAATGGCAGCGTGTCAATCCGAAGAAAATAAATCAAATCATTTTCAAAGGCATAATAGCAATTTACAATTGATTTCAATCAATTGTAATTCGTAGTAGTTACTTCCGGATTGATTTTTTTTGTTCCCAATTTATAGCTTGTTTTTTTCTGATGATTGAAGTCAGGGTTCTCTTTTGCTTACTTCTTTACAATTGACTAAAGTCAATTGTAATTCATAGTAGATATTTTCTAAGTGATTCTTTTTTGTTCCAGATTCATAGCTTGATTTTTATGCTGACTAAAGTCAGGGGGCTTTTTTCCTGTTTTCGACAATTTTTACATGAATAAATCATAACCATCACAATATCACTATTCTATAATTTTCAAAACATCAGAATGGGTGTCCTGGGGTAGTTTTTGGTTAATTTTACTACATGTTTGGCCGGAAGTAAAGGAATCCAAGCGGTATCATTAGCATTCAAATAATTGATAAAAGCAGTGGCAAGTATAAAGTTATTAAAACCATTGGGAATAGTTCAGATTCCTTAGAGGTTGAAAAACTTTATATAAGTGCACAACAATGGATAAAAGACTATTGCGGTGTACAAGAATTAGACTTCACTAACTATGGGCAACATATCCAGCAAGTACTTGATGGCATCGAGCAATTGACGGTTCAGGGTACAGAGTTATTATTGGGTAAAATATTTGATGAAATCGGATTTAATAAGATCAAAGATGATTTATTCAGGCAATTGGTTATAGCCAGATTATGTTATCCGGTAAGCAAGTTAAAAACAACCGATTATCTTTCCAAATATCAGTTTATAGAAGTTGGTGTTCAAGTTGTTTATCGATATTTAGATAAGTTGTATAATAGTCAGAAAGAATTGGTTCAGGATATAAGTTATCAGCATACATTAAAGGTTTTGAATAATGAGATAAGAATTATTTTCTATGACGTGACTACAGTTTATTTTGAATCAGATAACGAAGATGAGCTTCGCAAAACACTTCTTATTTCCCTTTCACCGGATCTTTAATAAAATCAGCGACGATTTCTCCGATGACTTTTTGAGCTAATTCGAGTTTGTCATTTGATATGACGTAATCAAAGTGTTTGGCATATTCCAATTCGGATTCTGCTTTTTCTAATCTTCTTTTAATGCTTCCCGGAGTTTCTGTTCCGCGCAAGATCAATCGTTGTTTAAGGACTTCAAGGCTTGAAGCTTTTACATAAATGGAAAGTACATTGTTGTCAACACTGGAATCTACAACATGAGCCCCTTTTACATCGATATCAAACAGTGCAATTTTTTTTGCTGTCCAGATTCTTTTTAATTCGCTAACAAGAGTTCCATAATACTGACCTGTGTAAACTTCCTGATATTCCAACAACTCATTTTTTTTAATGGCTTGTTGAAACTGCTGTTGATCAAAAAAGAAATAATTTACACCTTCCACTTCTCCTTCTCGCGGCGCCCTTGTAGTCGCAGATACAGAAAAGGATAACTCTTCGAAATTTTCGAGAAGATATTTTGCAATAGTAGTTTTTCCTGAACCGGATGGTGCAGTGATAATAATAATTTTGCCATTGAGTTTATCAATCATAATACATTTGCCATTTGTTCCTTGATCTTTTCAAGGTCATCTTTCATACCTACTACTAGTTTCTGAATCGGTTGATATTGTGCTTTGGATCCTAAGGTATTTATTTCGCGTCCGATTTCCTGACTGATGAAATTTAGTTTTCTTGATTTAATAATTCCTTTCTTTTTTAATTCATCCATGAAATAATCGCAATGCTGCTTAAGTCTTACTTTTTCTTCAGTGATGTCGAGTCGTTCAAGGTAATATAGTAGCTCCTGTTCGAATCGGTTTCTGTCTATATTTTCTCCATCAAAATTTGCATTAAGTGATTTCAGTAATTTTTCTTTTAATAAAACAGTACGATTGGGATCATCTATTTCTATTTTTTGCAGATGCTCCTGAATGCTGTGAATGCGAAGTGCCATATCATTGGCAATGATATTGCCTTCTATCGAGCGGAAATCATTTAGTTTTTCAACCGCTTCTGCCATAAGATCCACTGTATAGGTGTATTCTTCATCCGAGATCAGAGTATC
>JAYVIT010000185.1:0-5130 GCA_043769965.1 Saprospiraceae bacterium | reverse complement strand
CCTTATCTTTCTCAACAACCGCTCCTAAACCATTATTGGCCTTCATATCAATAATGCTGAACCTACCTTGATCGGCACCACCTCGATCCAATACATATCTACAGGAAAAATAGACAATGCTATCCCTGCCAGGCCATGGCAAGAAAAGGTTTGCTTGAGGAGCAGGTATTCCTCCCTTACCCCACACTTCCCATAGACCATCATAGTTAATCGTGTCACCATTCAACATAAACTTATGGGTCGCATCTCTAATTCCGGTACCATTGCTGATGGCATACATTTGGCCACTTGTATCACAAATCACCGAATTAGTTGCTGCAAAATCCATTCTCCAAATCTTATAATCGAAGGAAACTTGAACTGGATCAAGATTAAAATCAAGTCGAGTGCGGTTATATATAGAAGTATCTGATGGTGTATTTTCATGGCCAATATTTCCAAGGAACCATTGGAAATCTTCCTTCTGACAATACATTGATGTAGTAGAAAAAATAAAAAGAATAATAAATTTCATATATTTTAATTTAATATTTATTTTGGATCAACATCCATATGAGGAATGTTGACCCAAAATAAATAATAGTTAGTAACTATTTAATTTTAATAAATTTTCCAACATTTGTTTTTCCATCTGCATAGGTCCATTTCAAAATATACAGTCTATTAATTAAATTAGATATATCAACAGTCAATATGTTGTTTTGTAAGCTAAAATTTAACTCACCTTTTTCAACTCCATCGATTGAATAATAGACTACATTAGTTGGAGATGTGCCGTTAGTAATTTCAATATTTAAAATACCCTCAACAGGATTTGGATAGATTAAAAGCTGATTATCAAACCTTTTAGAAAACCGCTCCCTAGGTGAAATATTTGTACAATCAGATGTTCCAACAAGTTGACTCTTACCCAAGACATTTAGCAATCCCTTTGCAATGAAAACTGCATCCCCATAGTAGGAGTCACACAATGACGCCAAATCGGTTAGTTGTGACAATCTATTTTGGATTAAAAATTCCTCTCCGTGAATTATTCTATCTAAGGCAATGGCCTGAGCCTGCTTATATTCGGCATGAAAGTCGAAGACTGATGGTATGGATAACAGAGTCATTTTTAGTGCATTCGCACTTGCAATTGCCCTCGAATTGACAGCTTGACGAATAGCATCTAATTGGTTGTTTGCTACAACAACATCAGAATGAAGTTGGTCTATGCGTGCACTATCCTGAGTTGATAAAGGAACTGAAAATGAATCTACGATTGCATCCATATCTGAGTAGGCTATCTCAATTTGCTGGTGTAAGATATGTAATGAATCAAGCTCTGCTACGGTAGGGTTGATAATGTTCTTGACATCCTCCTCAAATTGATAATAGGACTCAATGCCAGTAGGAGGATCATTCCAGAAACTTTGTAAAATTTGTGTGCATGTCTGCAAATCTGGATATTTTGAAAGAACATCATACAGGTATAATTGTGAGGTCCAACGGTTTTGATTTATGAATTCATCTTCTATCACTGAGTCTTGAGCAATTAGTTCCAACATTTCAATAAAAACATCATCGTTTCCGCAATCAGGTGATAATAATTCTGGTGTACCACAGTTTGGAGCATCTTCACAATGCAAATTGTCTTCATTGTTATTATCTTGAAACCATAAAGTTCCAACATTATTTGTAGGTAGAAATGTAGTACCAGTCGGGGGATTCATATTATTTACAATAAACATATTATTAGCAATACCCCCTGTTGTAGAATTATCAGTATGAGCAGTTCTGTTAGTACCGCTCCATAAATTCCCATTGAATCTTTGTTCACCAATTACTGAATTTGTTCCTCTTAAGTACAAACCATACGAAACGTTACTATTAAAATCATTTCCTTGGAGAGTTGTATTTGAGCTAGTATTTTGATTGCTGTAACCATATTTTAAAAGGGATAAATAGTTACAGCAAAACAAATTTGAAGGAGATTTATTTTGCTGTAAGCCTACTACCATATTATTTCCAAATACGAAGTTATCGGTAATTTGACAATCTCTTGAATTGGTCAAACCAATACCTGAGGTATAATTTTCATTTGGGCTTGTTCCAATGACCACGCCTTCAACATGCATATCTAGATTATCAGCTATGCGAACCCTACTAGAATTCAAAAGAGTAATTGCATTCCTTGCAAACACGTCAATTTCATTGCTTGAGACCAGTAAAGATGGAGGACTGTTGCAGCTTGTAAGTCGGATGGCACTCTGCATTATAAAATTATTGCTCGTATGAATGGTGTTGTTTTCAATAAAAGCAGAAGGGTAGTTTTGCAAGGTGTTCAAAACTATTCCATTCTGACTATTCAGTATGGAATTGCCTGTAATTTGCAATCCTGAATTATTCACATTTCTGATAAATATAGCATTTGAGCCATCTTCTTCATTACCATTAATGTCTTCAAAGTGGCTATTGCGAATCTTACAAGGAGAGAATGGAATTGATACCAAATCTGAATTGTCCACAAAGATGCCTTGAAATGCTCCAGTTATATTATCATCATTTACATCATTTCGCCACCTCTCAATACACCAATACCAACTCCGGATGCAAATAAATTAACTGTTGTAGGGAGATACCTGCCCAAGAGGTTACTGAATTCATTCCTGACAGAATTAATGATCGAACTTTGAGAAAGTACACCATTTCTGATACCAGTAAATTGATTCGGAGCGCTACTTGCATTAAAATGAAGAGATATCCTACCAAATTTATTTGCTCGAACTCCTGCAACGGTAACTCTTTCTGGTACTAATGGGTCATTGAACCCTGAAGGATAATTCATTTGGCCATTATATGGATCATTTAACGGGTTTGAGCAAGAAAATGTATTACCATATATTCGGTTGAAACTACTCGAAAACGTATTAATTGGAGCTACCGCATTGATGCCATAAACACATTTATCAAAAACATTATCGCCACATTTTATTACGCATTTGTGTCCTACATTGATGCCGTACTCCGCGTCTCTTACAGTATTTAATGTAAAGAATAGTTGAACGCTTGTCATCAGGTTTATGCCTCTCCACATTTGATCACAGGCTTCAAAATTGTTACTTGTAGATGTGAATTTTACTCCTTCTGCCACTTCAATCTCTGATCCACTTTCCATCAAAAATTTTGAGCCAGTTATTGTAATATTCTTGTTGATAATCAGTTTTCCATTAATTTGCCACATAAGCCCATTCAATATTGATTGATTTGTCAAGGTTGATATATTCACTCCATTTGGCGCATAAATGTGTGCAAATCCTTGGAGAGGGGTACAAAGTATAAAGCTTGTAACTTCCACTTGAACACATTTATTTTCGCAGCAACCGCTTTCATCGCTCAATTTTAGACATACATTATAAGTACCTATATCAGAAAATTGATAACTTGGATATACATCAGTACTTGTGCCGACGCCATCGCCAAAATCCCATGCATAAGTCAAGTTGTCAGTAAAATCACTTACTTCAAAATCGGGAGAAAAATTAAATAAGCCATTGCCGTCATTTGTAGTAATTATGCCTTTTAGTAACACTAATTCACATGTCAATTTAACATCGTCTAGTGCAATATCTCTAAATGCATTATTGCTGCCGCCTACGATGGTAGAATGTATCAACAATTGGTAGAATTCGCTTTGGCCCTCCTGTATTGAGAATTCAAAGCAATCTTCTGACCACATATTTTCGCAGAGTGAGAGCTCGCCTAGAAGGGGAAATGTACTGCCAAGTTCTGATTGGTAGGGTGGAATGCCAACGGTGGTATTTGGGCTAAGTCCATTTATGGCATAGAATCCTAGATTATCCGAATACTCACCGTTATGTGAAGATCGTAAATAACCGGCCATGCTCAATCGATAGTTTCTGTGTCTTCCAAAATGAAAATCTGTATAAATGTCTTCATGGTCTACAAATCTACAAAATTTAGAACCCGAATTTGCTACTACCCCATTGATACCATTACTAAATACATCTGCAGTACCATAAGCTGGATACCAATCTTCTATGCACCCAGAATTAAATTGGTTATATGGAATTGAATTACAAGATGGATCATCAAAAACTTCAAAGCCCTGATCGATGACAAATCCTGAACATAATTCTTCGCATGTCACGTCTAATGGCTCGATATCTACCGTAATCTGATTGGTAATAGTTGCACAACAACCTCTGGTATCTACAATGTAAAGTGTTACCGTATATGTGCCCGAACTTGTGTACACATATGAAGGGAATTCATTTGTTGAGCCGATGGAATTGTCACCAAAATCCCAAGAAAAATCTACGATACCAGGACATTCACTTACGTATGAAAAATTTACGTGCCCGCAATTGTCTATATCTGCAACGATTTCTTTTAGACAAGTGGTGAAACACTTTATCGATACAAAATCAACAAAAGTTTGACTACCCTCACTTTTTCATATATAATATGGATAGACAAGGACTTGCGAGAAAACTTCTGTTGGGGTGATTTGTGTGCCAAATGTCTGAAATGAATTAAATGGAGGATTAACATCCAAAACGGTTGTAGTTGGGATATCTGGTAAGCAATTATCTACATTATTGAAGTCCATATTATCGTAATTTTGCAATCCATTGCACAATGCAACGCGGAGTCTGGTATTTTCTGGATTATGATCTCCAACACAATTTGCCAATCTTGCTCTTATTGACAAGATGTATGTTACATCGGAAGACGGCACTAGGTTTACAAAAGTAAAAATTCCTTCACCTGGATATGAAGTGATGCAATCTGAATCACCAAAAGCCTTTAAACATGTCATTGGATTTGAACCAGTACATACTCCTGTACTAGAATTCATGGTGATAATATGAGGTGTACCATGAGATGCATTCCAGCAATTCACGGTACAATTTCCATAACTATCATTGTTAATTGATCCATCCAAATCACTATTGTTGATCAATTCGCAGTCAATATGATCAGGATCGCAGGTGCAATTTTGGCTAAACATCTTGTTCTCACCGAGAAGATATTTCTAAATGTTTCAGAAGAAACCACGATTTCATCGCCGCCTGAGGCCCTCGAAAACACTAATTTGATATTTCTAAATGAACTTTCAGAAGAAAC
>JAYVIT010000184.1:0-2707 GCA_043769965.1 Saprospiraceae bacterium | reverse complement strand
GATCCGACAGATTCTTCAATTAAGCTTTTAACTACCCTTAAGGAGCGAATCAGAATCCTTGAAGCAACAGATCTCGATCATTTTGTCATCGTTCCTTTTGATTATTCATTTTCAATGATGATGCCGGAAGAGTATCTCGAAAATTTTCTGATTGCCAACTTTCATCCTAAAAAGATAATAGCAGGTTATGATCACCGATTTGGGAAGGATGGCCGTGGCGATATATCATTGATGAAACAATATGCTAACAATCACTATTTCGAATTTGAAGAAATAGAAATTCAAGTGCTTGCCCAATCTACAATCAGTTCAAGTCGCATCCGGAATTTTATTTATCAAAATCAAATCCTTAAAGCGAATGAGTTATTGGGTTATCCGTACATGCTTAGTGGAAAAGTAGTTCCTGGTAATAGAATTGGACGAGAACTGGGTTTCCCAACTGCCAATATTGAAATTGAAAATATCAATAAACTCATACCGCAAGATGGAGTATATGCTGCAAACTGCTTTGTTAATGGTAAGATTCTGGATGGCATGTTATACATCGGAAAAAGCAAGACAATTTCAGCTGAAAATCATAGAAATATTGAATTGAATATTTTTGATTTTGTAGATGAAATATATGGACAAGTAGTTATCGTATACATTCTGGAATATATCCGTGAGGATCGAATTTTTAAAGATATTGAATCTTTGAAAAAACAAATCAGTTTTGATGAGTCTAAAATTAAAAATGCAATACTTAAGAATAAAATACATTTCCGACCAATTTCTAAACCTGTTACAGCAATAGTTATACTCAATTTTAATGGTTTGCATTTTCTTGAGAAATATTTTCCAGCAATTCTACAACATTCACCAGCGAATATGGAGGTTTATGTAATTGATAATAACTCTTCCGATAACAGTTGTTTATTTATGGAGCATCATTATCCGGAAGTTAAGCTGATTAAATTAAAGCGAAATTATGGATTTGCAGGTGGCTATAATAAAGGACTTGCGCAAATTCAAGCCGATTATTTTGTCCTAATGAATTCAGATGTTATCATAGAAAAAGATTGGATTTCCCCAATGATTATTAAAATGCAAGCAGATCCTAATGTCATTGTCGCTCAACCAAAAATCCTCGATCTGAATGAAAGATCTAAATTTGAGTATGCCGGTGCATCCGGTGGATATATTGATTTTCTTGGGTATCCATTTTGTCGAGGTAGAATCATTGATTGCATTGAAGATGATAATACACAATATGATAAACCAGAAGAAATATTTTGGGCCAGCGGAGCAGCCATGATTATTAAAGCTGCTGCATTCAAAGCAATTGGTGGTTTTGATAGCGATTATTTTGCACACCAGGAAGAAATAGATTTGTGTTGGAGATTAAAACGAATAGGTGGTAAGATCATGTGTTATCCCGATTCTGAGATCTTTCATTTAGGTGGAGGTACCCTGGATTATAATAATCCAAGAAAAACCTATTTGAATTTTAAAAACAATCTTTTTACGATCTTCAAAAATTCCAACTGGCTGAGTTTGTTAATTATTCTACCTGTGCGATTGTTTCTTGATGTATTAATTGTAATAAGTTACATTCTGAAAGGCCAGTTTGTTGTTGCCTATAAAATAATACAAGCTTATGTTGTGGCCATTATCAACACAGTTTATTTGATTCATAAGAAAGACAATTGTGATCAGCTGATTAAAAAATTGTCGTATGGCCCTGTAAATAAAAAGGGAATATTACGCGCTTCTATATTTGCACAATACTATTTTTCAGGTAATAAATATTTTTCTGAAATTCCATCGCAGTATTTTTCAAAATCATGACTGCTAAATTTTCTGTGATTTTTGAAAATGAATTTGTCATTGCAATTAATAAACCGTCTGGCCTGTTGAGTATTCCCGATCGGTTTATTCCGGATAAAGAGAATGCTTATAGCCTTTTGAAATTGTCCATTCCCGAACTATTTGTGGTACATCGAATCGATAAAGAAACAAGTGGTATTTTGTTATTCGCTAAATCAAAAGAAGTGCATAAAGAACTCAACACGGCTTTTGAAAAACATCAGGTAGAAAAAACGTATTTATGTCTGACGGAATCATTTCCAAGAGATCTTGAAGGAATTATTGATAAGGCAATTGCACATTCACCCAGCCAAACTGGCAAAATGATAATTCATCCAAAGGGCAAAGAAAGTGTCACCCATTATAAGGTATTGGATAAATTCAAAAACTTCAGCTTGGTCCAAGCTCAACCTGTTACGGGCAGAACTCATCAGATTAGGGTTCATATGGCTTTTATTGGCTGCCCTTTAGCTTGTGATCCGCTATATGGCTTGAGAACAGAAATAAGCATTTCTGACATTAAGCCCAGAGTTCATGTTTCCGAAGATCAGGAATTGAGGCCATTATTGCAAAGGACGGCATTGCATGCCTGGAAACTGAATTTCAAACTTTGGGACAAGGACTATAATTTGGAAGCCGAAATACCCAAGGATCTTAAAGCGGTATTGACACAACTTAAAAAATGGGCTTCCATTCGTTAGATCGGTTTTTCTTTCCTTATATTTGCAATCCGTTCGATTTTCCATTTTCACTATTTTCTAAATTTATTATAAACTTTAGCCCTTATGCTAAGAATTGCTATTGCAGATGATCATGCAATGTTTGTAGATGGTATCGAGTCCATTTTGAGTACAGAAGAAAG
>JAYVIT010000183.1:0-2501 GCA_043769965.1 Saprospiraceae bacterium | reverse complement strand
ATATGCAATTATCAACACTAGATATTATTCCTAGAACATTAAAGGTGTTTATTAATATTTTATCTATTTCTAGAGATGGAACCTTAAACTTGAAAAACTATCAATATTACCCAAATGCATTATTACCTTGCGATAATATTTTATTAGCTTCTTTAATTTATGTCTGGTCGGATAATCCTGTACCAATCAAGAAGATTATTTATTCTTGTATTCCGGTTGACGATGTAAAATTAGAAGAAAGTCTAGACTTGCATTTTTGTAAATCCGAATGTGAATTATTGGAAAATCTGTCTGAATCCATTCAATTATATGATCCTGATACTATATTTCATTTTCCAGACATTAATAATTCTCTTTTATACATTGCTCGTCGAGCTGAAATTTACCAATTGAAATTACCATGGGAAAGAAGGAATTATTTCAATATGAGCTGTCGTGATTTGAAATCAAACAAAGCCAACGTATCATTGACAAGTAGATCATTGTTTGATTTACGAGCACCCATTCGAAAAAAGGCATCTGTATTATTAGAAGCTTATGATTTACGAACTATTTCATGTCATAAAGATCTTAGGAAAAATCCATTGAAATTAACAGATTTTAAATATTCCAAATTTGATTATCCAAGAGTTATTAGATCAAGCAAAACTCGTGGAATTTTATTGAATGAGTTACTATTGGATTTCAATTTGATGGTATTATTAGAAAAAGATTGTAATTTATTAATTGAATATTCCAATATTGCAAAAATTAGCAACTGTCAATTGTTTACAACAGTTTCCAGTGGAGAGCAAATTCGTGTCTACAATCGTCTTATGCATATGTATCAAGATGAGAATTTTTATGTAAATAAGGATAAAATTGCACAAGGAGCTCATAAATTTGATATCCGAGAAAGACCTCCGACTTTTCGAGACCCTGATGAATCGGAATGTACAACAAATTTACGTATTCGATGTCATCAAGAATTACAAGAAAATTTATTGAAAATGGGGGAACAAAAATTAAAGAGAAAGGCTAAAAAGGCCATTGATCCATTTAAGAAACTTGTAGAAGATTTACAAGAAGAAGAATATGAAGATGATGATGAATATGAAAAGGAAGAACAAATAGCGGATGAAGACGAGAACGTGGTGGAAGGAGGATCTGTTTTGCATCCTTGTCCAAAATACTGGGGTAAAGCTCCCATTCCAGTTGTAGATTTTGCGAGTCTGTATCCAAACACAATGATTGCTTATCATATATCGTATGAAAATATAGTCATGGATAAAAAATACGTAGATGTACCAGGAGTTCCCTATATTTATGTAGCCATTAATGCCAATGAAACAGTTGCTGTTGTGGATCATGGTGGATTAATGGGTAAAATGTTGGCAATGTTTATTAAAGCAAGAAAAATTGTCAAGCAAAAAATGGAAGTTGAAAAGGATCCATTTTTAAAGACAAATTACAACAAACAACAAGAATCCTTAAAGGTTATTTGCAATGCTACGTATGGGTTCTGCGGGGCCGATGGCAAAGGTGCTATGCTGGCTTTAAAAGTTGTCATGTATATTGTAACTTCATTAGGACGATTTTTTCAAAAATGTGTTGGGAAATATTTAGGATCTCCAAAGGGTGTAGAAATCTGTGTGGATATTAAAGGACAAGAAAAGACGATTGTTTCTACGCCAGGATACGAGATTCCCGCGGTGTACGGGGATACGGATTCCTTATTTTTATATTTTGGGTTGTTGAATATACCAATGGAGGATTTGGAAAAATGGACCATTATTATCGGTGAAAAATACCAAATGCAAAACTTCTTCAAGGATGCACCAAGTTATCAATACAAGGAAACCGGCTTTTTTATCGACAATTATGAATTTACATGGTCCAATGTTGTATCGCATTACCAAAACTTGAAAAAAGATGCCATAGACTTTACAACTATTGAAGATTCCGAATTATGTGTAAATGGTGTCATGTTTCTAATCTTTCACAAGTTAGCCGAAGAATCAACAGAATTATTAAGAGCTCCGATGAGTTTGGAATTTGAAAATTGTTTAAAAAATTTATCCATGTTTTGGATGAAGAAATTTTACTATGCACAAAAGTTTTCGCCAAACAAACCAAACAAACCAGATGACTCTTTTAAAATTACCGGCTGTAGTTCCAAGAAACGAGATTGGTGCCTATACACACGATCTGTTTTGAATCAAATCATGACCTATTTCGGCACCGGACAAGTACATTTGGCAAAAGATTTTGTCATTGAAGCCATGAGGAAATTAGCCGCAGGTGATGTCAATATTGATCAATTGCAAGTATCTTGTCAATTTAAAGGATGGTTGTCTTATAAGGATCGAAACAGCAAACAATGTCAAATCGTCTTGAAAATGGAAGAACGCCATCGATGTGCCGTTGAACCTGGAACAAGAATATCCTTTGTTATTTTAAAGGGAACTGAAGTGCTATCACAACGAGCTGAAACACCAAGTCATGCACAAACATTCAACTTG
>JAYVIT010000182.1:0-4061 GCA_043769965.1 Saprospiraceae bacterium | reverse complement strand
CCAAACACCAAAACTTGAGTTTAATCTTTGTTCGGTCCAGGTATAACCGGTATCTAAACTGATGTAATAATTATTGAGGTTTGTTGCAGCAATTAATACGTTTGGATTTTTAGGATCAATAATTATGGAAGGTTCATTAGGATTAAAATTCTTACTGATCAATATGTTTTGAGTTATGAGATCATCCTTTATAAATAGAATGAATAAAAAGACAACAAGTATATTTCTCATTTTATTAAATTACAATTCACATTGTTAGATTCATGATAATACCATTTACCCAAAGTATCCAAAGAATGGAATTATTTTCCTTCCTTTTCCATCCGTATTGGTAACACACCCGCCATTTCGCCAATTACATTGATGAGTTCTTTGTCAGATGGTACAATGATTTTTGCATTGTTGCCAAGTGCTTTTTCTAAGGCTTCTAGTTTTCGTAGCGTTTGTGCATTTCCTACAAAATACTTTTCAGCGGCTTCATTGACAAGTGCAATGGCTTGTGCTTCTCCTTCAGCAGCAAGAATTTTTGCCTGACGAATACCTTCTGCTTTTTTGATTTCAGCACGCTTCTCACCATCGGCTCGTGTTTCAATTGCAGTAGCAAAATCGATAGCAGCCATCTTTTCGTTTTCTGCTTTTACAATTTTGTTCATTGTTTCCTGCACATCTTTTGGTGGATCGATTTCTTTTAATTCGGTACGCACAATTTCGATTCCCCAATGCGCAGTTTCGTCAATGAGAGTGACATACAATCCTTTATTTATTTTTCCTCGTTCGCTGTTCGCTGATTTTAATGTCATTGTACCGATGATGTTACGAAGTGTGGTTCGCGCAAGACTGACAATCTGAGTTTGGATGTTGTTGACGCTGTATTGTGAATTTTTCACACTGTCTTCATCCATTCGGATCTTGAAATAAACTTGGGCATCTACCGAAGCATTGAGATTGTCGAAAGTAATGATCTCTTGTTTGTTAGCATCAATCATCTGTTCGGTAATATTGACCTGGTACATATTGTCCACAAACGGAATGATCCAGTGAAAGCCCGGATTTGCAAAGCGGTTATATTTACCGAATCTTTCGATTAACCCTCTGTGGGTGGGACGTACGATTCGAATACCGACAAAGAAAATGGTAACAAAAACCACAAGTGCAATTTGAAGTAGCATGATTATTTTTATTTAGTGTCTGTAAATGTACGGAAGTTAAATTTCCTCCGGCAAGAAATTCCTAAACATTCGATCAACTAATCTCTTAAATCGATTTAGTATAAGCTTTTAATAGCTGATTTGTCTGTTTCCGAATTTTACTTTGGATAAAGGGAGTCCAACCGAATAACAGACCTTTCCAACCCATGGCTTGTTGTGTCCATCTCCACAAATTGAAATGATCGGTATGTTTTATAATCTTTCCATCTTGAAATTCGAATTTCGCAGCAATTCTGTTAATTACTTTTCTTTCGGTCTGTGCAAAAATATATTCGGCAATCCAATTGGCCGAACCGGTTTTTTCATCGGCTTGTACATTTTCATAAGTGATTTTCAAATTGCCTTTACTTCTGTGAATGAGCATTCGCCACATGTTTTTAGCGTCGTCACCATTTAACGTTCCAAATGCAGGATCGGTAAATACAATGTTGTTGTCGTAGCAAGAGATCATTGCTTCCGCATTTCTTTCTGCAAAAGAGTTATAAAAGTGATGTATTAGTTCTGAGTTATTCATTTTAAAATGCTTCTTAAATATTATTTATTTTCTATTGGTAGGTGCGGATCCATTAATGCTAATAAAGTATATCATATTATTGTATGATTATTTTTATGCTTTGAAAAGAGTTTTTGTATTTTAGTTTTAAAAAATAAATTCCCTTAGTAAAGTCTGTAAGATCAATTTCCAATTCTTTTGGAAGTGTAGTATTGTCTATGATTAGAATTTCTTTACCAAGCAAATTATAAATTGACATAGAGCTAGGATTACCCTCAATATGGATTCTAAATTTTCCGGTAGAAGGATTAGGAGCTATTGTGACTTCTTGTGTTTTTGTAACTTCCTCAAGTTCTGTTGTGACATGCTTGTCTTTTTTGCGAATAACAAAAACTCCAAATTTTGGAAATTGAGAAACCGGAACTTGATTTGATCCAATTGAAGAACATAAACTATGACCAATCATTTTCACATTAAGAATTCCGTTAGACTGGTATGTTTCTGTAACGATATCATTGAAGTAATCCAAAACATTAACAAGTTCAAATTCATCACCGGGATTTAAACCTAAATTTGAAATATCGACAACTACTGATTCCAGACTGTCCCAATTATAAATTACTAAATGTCCACGGCCAGCTTCATATTTATTTGGAATTAGGAAATAGTCCAAACCAGTTTGAGGAATTTCGGAGATGTAAGTATTGTTTGGAAAATCCGTTTGAGTGAATCCCCAGAGGTAGTATCCATAAACGGAAGGTATTCCACCAAGTATCGTATTGCCGTTTACCGATGCATCAAAAACAGGAGTGTTATTGAATCCTAATCGAGTTTGACAAGCTAAATAGTTGCTGTCCAATATCATGTTCCGTACTCCATAATTAAGTCCGAATGCATTTACAGGAGGGCGCGGTGTATTGGTTCCCGCGAAAGTATAGTTGTGTTTTATCACCGTGTTGACAACAGGATTGTTTGGTCCATTGGAAACTACAAAAAAATTATGGGTTCTTGAGTTGTTGCCGACGCCACCTAAATTTTCTGATGCGGATCCTCCATTAAAAACAATATTTTTTTGAATGTCAAAATTTCCCAATGGAGCAGTGGTTGTTGTTTGCCAAATTTTTACTCCATATCCATATGTACTAAAGACAATGTTATTATGAATAATTTTTGTACCAATTGTATCATTTTGTATATACATACCATGTCCATGCCCTTCCAGATTTCCATTATTATTTAAATTATTTCCGATATGGTAAATAATACAACCATAGGTCTCCGAGTTCTTAGCTGTTTTCCAACAATCCAATCCACTACCGGTGTCATGAACAATCATATTTATAAATTTGATATTTTCTGCGGTACAAGTTACACTTCCATAAATATCGTGGTTCCTGTCAGTCGATTTTGAATTGGTCACCTCTAATCCCCAAAACCAGGTATAGCTACAATTTCCAAGACCTACATATAGACTATATGTTAGTTGTCCATCGATGGTTGCTCTTTCATTATTGTAATTCCTAAAGATTATAGGTGCATTGGCTGTGCCATTAGTGCGGCAACTAAAAGAAGTTTGGGAGTCAAATGTATTTGTATATACTCCTCCTCTTATCCATACAGTATCACCCGGATGAAGAGCGGCAGGATGATTCAATGCAGTTTGCAATTGCCAGGGGTTTCCAAAGCTACCATTACCAGATGCGGTTGCAGTTGTTGAAACATAAAAGCTATTGGCGTGAATTGTGGAAGTTTGACTTATAACAATTAAAAATAGTAGTGATGCTTTTATTATCCAATTAATATCTATAATGTTATATTGACTTGAGTTTGCATTACTGATTTTTTTAAGTCTACTGAGCATCGTTATTTTAATTGTTTAGTTCTTAAGTAATTTGGTTAAAGGTTTTGATGATTCACTTAGCCTTTTCTAGAACTTCAATTGCTTGTTCGTGAGTTACGGTTGGAAAATTTTCCAAAAATTCTTCAAGTGTCTCACCTGTTTCAATATATTCAAAGAGTGATTGAATAGTTACCCTAGTTCCTGTGAATACCGGAGTTCCTCCCATAGTTTCAGGATCTATACTTATTGCGCCGTATTTCATGATAGAAATGAGTTTAAATTATGTAAAGTTAGAAAAATAGTTATTTGTTTTTTAGATTTAGTTCATTCCAGATCTCAGAAAGGAAAGACTTAGTTCATCTTTCCTATCTTCTGCAACCATCAATACATAAAAATCCTCCCACAATCCTTTGTGTCTCTTTAAATCTATTTGGAATGCAACCTGATTATTTTATTTTCTTCGGTTACAAAGCTAACTTCTTTCATATTTTTAGTTTTAATAATTGCAAAGTTTGGCAAA
>JAYVIT010000181.1:0-2282 GCA_043769965.1 Saprospiraceae bacterium | reverse complement strand
GTATGCATCCGGCCAAGTACATCTATGAATTCGCAAATAGTTTTTTATAAGCCATCGGTGTATACGAATCCAGCTTGGTTATTTTAGCATCATTGATTTTAGGAAGCAGCCGCTCAAGGTAATCTGATGGATTTACATCATTGGCCTTACAAGTACCCGTGATTGAATAAATAACAGCGAGTCTTTCGGCAGCTTCATGTGAACCGGCAAACAAAAAGTTTTTACGACCCAGAGCAATTGGTCGGATTTTATTCTCGACCGGATTATTGTCAATCTCCAATCGGCCATTAGTTATATATTTTTCGATTGCGGACCAATTGTTTAAACTATACGTAATTGCTTTTCCCCATAAGGTTTTCGGGATTGCAGATAAAGAGTATTCTTCAATTTTAGAATGGATGTGTTCCAATATGGGTTTAGCTAGAGTTTTACGCAAAGCAAAGCGATTTGCAATTGTTGCATTGTCGTCTCTGAGTATTCGCTCTATATCATACAACAACTGAATCTGCTCCAATATATAACCGGCTTTTTCTTTATCATTGCTTAAAGCTTGTTCAAAATATCTTCTGAGATGTGCCATACAACCCACATGAGCAATAGCTGGATTTGCCTTAGCTATACTTTTGTAAACTTCATAGCCATCAGTTTGTATATAACCCGTGTACTCTTTAAGTATGTTTGTTGGACCTTCACGACCTCTGTTTTGCTCATAATTAATCACTACTATTTTTTGCTCAGGGCTATAATAATACCACATGTATCCTAAATGAGTACTTTTTTGTCTTTCTCCATCCTGTACTCTTATTCTTGTCTCATCAACTTGAGTGTATCCTGATGATTTTAACTGATCCAGTAAATGTTTACTAAGCGGAACCAGTGTTTTAATTGTACCATGTGTCCAACCATTTATTGTGGAGCTTGGAATTTTCAATCCAGCTCTTTTTAAGATCTCTATAATTCTATGTTCTGGTAAATGATCTACAAATTTACATATCAGGATAAACACTAGTAAACTGATATCGGCTTCACATTTTGCAATCGGTTCTGCAACTGGATCAGCTATCACAATTTTTTCATTAGAGGGATCAACATACTTTGATCTGACAAAATGCTTGATGTAAAGTTTGCCGGGTTTGAATGCCAATTTTTCCTGAATGCATTCTCCAATCCTTTTCATATTGCTCACGTCTTGTTGCATGGGCAACTCCTCGCGCTCTACCGGCAGGTGCGTACACTGTGATAGCAATTGTCTGCCTTTGTGATTGCTTTTTTGAGGTTTGTTTCTCTCGTAATTGATTTTCTCTTTTAGCAGTTCAGATGTTGCTACAATTGAATTGTTTTGATCAAATAAATTCGGCAAAGGAAATGATTCAGGAATAAACCGTTCGCTGCGTTGACCATACACCATCCTTTGCAATTGAGAGTATTGATCAAATAATACCAGGTAAGATTCTGTCAATTCTTCCCGAGATAATTTATTTATATCTGAAATAGTCACACATAAAATTACAAAATAGTATTCAGATATTACAAATTTATCTATGAATTTATTTTTGAAAACTGTTCATTCTTTTTACCTAATGCAAATCGTTTTCGTTGATGTACTTTTTGCAAACTTATTCCGCCAATTAACATCACTAAATGATCGTACCGGATGGAATATTTCTTATCCGCAGTTACAAGTTTTTCGAATCTACCTTTCTCCAGTTTTTTATAGTACAAAACAAAACCATCTGAATCCCACACCAACATCTTGATGATATCTCTTGGCTTATTGAAGAATATATACACATCACCATTTACCGGATCGCTTCGAAGTTCATTTCGAATAATTCCGGATAAGCTATTGTATCCACAACGCATATCGGTATCGGTCGTATAAACATAGAATCGCTGGTGCGAATGAAAACCCAGCATTACATCAACTGTCGGATATATTCCGGATCCAATACAGAATAGATATGTAGCTCCACTTTACTTGGAAAAATAAAACTCATAATAGGATTAGGGCTAATTAGCGGTGAATCACCTGCGTCGACCAACTTAAATTTACCTTTGATATTTTTCTTATCAAGTTTTGTTTTCCAATACCTGAATGTATGTTCATTTACTCCATTGGCTTCACAATACTTCCGAATACTTAAGCCGGATTCTCTTTGATTCAATACATGACCTTTCATTGTCATTGCTTGACCTTCTGAATTCATTGTTGATATATTTTGTTCGGCCAAAGGTATTTGCCATAAAAGCTATATCAAATATGCACTTGGACGGATGCATAC